>CAYVKQ010000047.1:241-14605 GCA_964451945.1 uncultured Lentisphaerales bacterium | reverse complement strand
CACGGCCTACGAGAACTCCCTCCGCGGGTATACGTATTTCGAGAGCTGAGAATCACCAGTGAAGAAGTAATTCGGTCATCGGTTATCAGTAGGTGACCGATCACCTGGTTCACACCATGCGTCAAGCGACGTTACGGATAGGTGGCTGCATCCTCCTGACGCTGGCCGGCGCCCTGTGCGGCACGACGGAGGCCCGCGCCGAAATGCGCTTCATCGCGCACCGCGGCGAGTCGGCCGACGCGCCCGAAAACACCCTGGCGGCGTTCCAGCTCGCCCTCGACCGGGGCGCAGACGGCTTCGAGTGCGACGTCTGGCTCACCAAGGACAAGCGCCTCGCCTGTATCCACGACGGCAGTACCACGCGCGTCACCACCCCCTCCACCAATCTCTCGGTGACCGCGTCGACGCTGGCCGAGCTGCGCGCCCTCGACGTCGGCTCCTGGAAAGGCCCCGCCTTCGCCGGCGAGAAGATCCCGACGCTGGAGGAGACGCTCGCCCTCGCCCGCGACGGCTTCCGTATCTACGTGGAGATCAAGGAAGAAGCCGTGTCGGGGGTGATCCCGTATGTCGCGGCCGCCGTTCGGGCCGAACCCAAGGCGACGGCGGAACGGATCGTCTTCATCAGCTTCAAGGCAAGCAGCATTGCCTCCATTCGAGCGGAGATGCCCGACTATGAGGCCTGCTGGCTATCCTACTACTCCAGTTACGCAGGCAATCCTTCAAGTCTGGTCACTCAGTTGCAGCAGATGAACGCCAGCGGGTTCAGTGGCGGGTATAGCAGTACCGCCCTTCCGGATGTCCTCGCCGCCCTGCGCGCCGCCGGGTTTTCGGCGCACGTGTGGACCGTCGATGCGGCCGATCAGGCCATCGCCTGTGCCGCCCTCGGCATCGACTCGCTCACCTCCAACCGCGCGCGCCAGATGCTGGACAACGTCTGCGGCGAGGCCGTGCCCCGCGCCTGGCTCGACGCCTACCCCGCGCTGCTGGCGCAACACGGCGGAATCTACCGCGAAGCCGCCATGGCAGCAACCGGCAAGCTCGACCCCCGCGGCCGGGAGATGCGGGTGTGGGAGGACTACGTGGCAGGAACCTCTCCCGACGATCCCGCCTCGCGCTTCCGCTGTTTCGTCGTCGCCGTCGCCGACGGTGCGCCGCGAGTCTCATGGACGCCCGATCTCGGCGCGGCGCGCCGCTACACCGTCTACGGCAAAACCAACCTGAGCGACATCGCCTGGATCACCCCCACCAACGGCGCCACCCGGTTCTTCAAGGTCGACGCAAGCCTTCCCTGATCCCTTCGGCCGATGGTGGTCAGCCGAAGGGCGAGGCGTCGATCCCTTCCGGCCTGGGCTTGCCGCAGAGCTGCCACGCCATGACGTCGAGGAAGCGCCGCCAGTCGTCCGGCCCGTGGTTGTGGCCGCCTTCGCGGAAGGCGATGGCGATCCGCTCCCCGGCGCCGAGGAAGCGGTAGACCTCGCGCGCGGCGCAATGGGTCAGCCACGTGCCGCCCGGATTGGCCCAGAGGTCGCCGAGCGCCTCCGAGGTGAACAGCGCCCGCGGCGCCACCAGCGCCTTGAGGAAGTGCTGGTCGAACGGCAGCTCGGCCTCGCGGCCGGCATAGACTCGCAGCTTGGGTCCGAACCAGTAGGCCAGGTTCCGGATCAGGTCGTCCAGTTTCTCCGACTGCGGCCCCTGCCGGCGGAAGCACCCCGCGCCGCCGGCGCCGGAGTTGTTCGCGGCGGTCAGGGCGATCCGCTCGTCGGTCGCGCCCGCCAGCAGCACCGTCTTGCCGCCGCGCGAATGCCCGGTCACAGCGATGCGGGAGGCGTCGACAAAGGGCTGGCCGGCGAGCGCGTCGAGGCAGCGGTGGTAGCCCCAGGCCCAGGCGGAGAGTGCGCCGTAGGCGCCTTCGGGATAGACGCGGTAGATCCCCGAGGCGCGGGCGTCGCTGTAGACGTCGGGGGCGATCTCGGTGCGATTGAACTGCGCCAGGATGAAGCCGCGGCCGACGACCTCGGCGGCGACGGCGTCGGTGACGTAGCGCCAGCAGGCGTCGCCGGTGAGCACGACCGGGAAGGGGCCGTCGCCCGGCGGCAGCAGCAGGGTCAGCAGAAACGCGAACGGCCGGTCGGGCCCCGTCTGCACCCGGCTCGACAGGAAGCGGACGCCCTCCAGGCCGCGGACGCTGGAGAGGTGCAGCGTCTCCAGCGTCGTCTCGGCGGGGGTCGGCGGCAGCCCGCCGTATTCGATGTCGACGATCAGGTCGGCGATCTCTTTCCGCCGGCGCGGCCATGCCGCCGGCGCGGCGACCGCGGTGCCGTCGGCGAAACGCAACAACTCGGGAAGGGCGGCTTCCGCTTCGGACGCTTTGTTCATGCGGTTTCTCCAGGAGGGCGCGGCGGCGGTCCGCCACGCGGTTTCAGACGCGTCCCAGTGTACCGCGGGCCGCGGACAAAGGCCAGCGCGCCGTTTGCACGTCCGCCGGCGTCGTGGTATTATTTTTTCCGACGTCAATGGTTTTTGCCAGTTGGGAGCGCACAATGTACAGGATGTCCCCGCCCGCCGTGCTCGCGCACGAAAGTGTGATGAAGAACCCCGCCTACCGCGCCGGTGTCGAGCGCGTCGTGGCGGCGCTGGCGCAGCCGCGCCCGATCGAGACCTACACCGACGCCGACCTGCCGGATCTGATCCGGAAACACCGGTTGCTCGAACGCCGGGTGCCGATGGGCTGCCTGGAAACCGTCGAGGACCCGGTCCTGTTGTTCAACACCTTCCGCTTCGACAACGAGGCGGAGGCGGTGGCGCTGGGCAAGCGGCTGGCGGAACAGGGGCTCCACGTCGGCCATGACCTGCTCGGCGTGGGCGCGTTCCACTGGGCAAACTACAACCTCGAGGGCGACCCCGCCCGCCTGCACAAGGTCTGCCGCCCCTGCTGGCGCATCCACCTCCAGGTCGGCTGCATGCACCGCTGCGCCTATTGTCCGCTGGGCGGACTGCTGGCGTGCATGGTGAACGTCGACGAGTACTGTCGCCACCTCAAGACCATTATGGACCGCCATCCCTGGCAGAAGACCTTCCTGCTGGACGACGACGCCGACCCGCCCGCGCTCGAACCGGAGCTCGGCTCCCTTTCCGAACTGATCACGTTCTTCGGGACGCTCGACCGGCGCTATCTGGTCGCCCACACCAAGACGTGGAACACCGGCTGGCTGAGCGGGCTCAAGCACAACGGCAACTCCATCTTCGTGTGGAGCCTGAGCGGCCCCACCCAGAGCCGGGTGATCGAGCCGAACGCGGGGACCACCGAGGAACGGATCGAGGCGGCCCGCGTCGCCCAGGCGGCCGGCTATCCGATCCGCTACAAGTTCAAGCCGATCATCCCGGTGCGCAACTGGCGGCGCGAGGCCGCCGAGACCGTGGCGCGCGTCTTCGAGCGGACCCGCCCCGACATGATCAGCCTTTGCTGCTTCATGTGGATGTCGTACGAGGAGATGACGAAACGCCTCCACAAAGTCATCGACGTCCTCGATCCCGACTGCCTGAAGCGCGCCGAGGCGTATCAAGGCAAAGTCGACAATCCCTACACCCAGCCGTTCCCGGACGACGTCCGCGCCGAGATCTACGACCACTACCTGACCGAAATCCGCAAACACGACGCCACGATCCCCGTCTCGCTGTCGACGGAGAGCTTCCAGATGTGGACCCACTTCGCGCCCAAACTGGGAATGACGGCCAGCAACTACGTGTGCGGCTGCGGTCCGCAGTCGGTCCCCGGGGCGAAGAAGCTCGACTGCAGCGCCTTCTCGGTCGCGGTGCGCAACGACGGCGGCACGGTCCCCTGCGTCACCCCGCCCTGGAAGGATCAGTGATCCGTGAGCAGTGATCGGTGATCGGGGCTGGATGCCGCGCCGGTGCGAAGCACGCCAGCGCGGCTCGTCCATCGGTGCGCCACCCCTCCCCAGCCGCGGTTGCCCTGTAGCCGCGGTCGGCGACCGCGGCCATTCTGCGCCGTTGCTCCCCATCCGCGGTCTGCGACCACGGCTACAGCGACGCCATCCCATCGGCCAAACCGCGCCGTGCCGCCGCCAGGCCATGTCGGCGCTATCCTTCCGCACCCCCTCGCTCCAGCACGGCCTCGCCCCGCACCCCTGTCGCCACCGTCGCCAGCCGAATGCCCGTGCGCCGTGGATTGGCATTCCCTTTGCCCGGCGGCGCGGCTATACTAGCCTTCAATTTCAAGAGTCTGGGAGACGGTGCATGCATGCGACGTTGTTGGTTCTGGCGGCGGGGATGGGAAGCCGGTACGGCGGCCTGAAGCAGGTCGACCCGGTCGGCCCCGACGGCGAGACGCTGATGGATTACGCGGTGTTCGACGCCGTGCGCGCGGGGTTCGACCGGGTCGTCTTCGTCATCCGCCGCGACTTCGAGGAAGCGTTCAAGCGCGACGTGGCCAGCCGCTACGCGGGCCGTGTCGCCGTCGGCTACGCCTACCAGGAGATGAGCGACCTGCCGGCGGGATTCGCCGTCCCCGAAGGACGGGCCAAGCCGTGGGGGACGGCCCATGCCGTGCGCGCCGCGCGGGAGGTGGTGGGCGAACCCTTCGCCGTGATCAACGCCGACGACTTCTACGGCCGCGACGCCTACGCGCAACTCTTCCGCTTTTTCGCCGCCGGCGCCGGCGATGCCGCCAAGGCCCACTTCGCCATGGTCGGCTACACCCTGCGCGCGACGCTGTCGCCCCACGGCACGGTGGCGCGCGGCATCTGCCGCGTCGATGCCCGCGGCATGCTCGCCGACGTCACCGAGATGACCCAGCTCGCCGCGGCCGGGGAGGGCGTCGAGAACCGCCCGGCCGAGGGAACCGTGACGCGCCTCGGCGGCGACGAACCGGTCTCGATGAATTTCTGGGGCTTCACGCCGCGCCTCTTTTCCTTCCTCGAAACGCTCTTCCCCGAATGGCTGCGCGCGCACGGCGCGAGCGCCAGGGAAGAGTGGTACATCCCCTTCGTGGTGGACGGGCTGGTGCGGCGCGGCGAAGCCGACGTGCGGGTGCTGCGCACCGACGGCGTGTGGCAGGGGCTGACCTACCGCGCCGAGCGCCCGGCGGTCGCCGCCCGGCTGGCGCAATTCGCGGAGGCGGGCGACTATCCGCGTCCGCTCTGGAAATGAGGAGACGATGAAGCAGATGATCGATCCGGCCGTGCTGGCCGGCGTGTTCCGCGCGTTCGACACGCGCGCCGATTTCCGGGAGGCCCTTCCCTACGGCACCGGTCACATCAACGATACCTTCAAGGTCGCGGCCGACCAGGGCGGCGCGGCGGTCACCTTCACCCTGCAGCGGCTGAACACCGCCATTTTCAAGCGCCCCGAAACGGTGATGGGCAATATCGTGCAGATCACCCGCCACCTCGCGGCGCGCCTCGCCGACGAACAGGCGCCCGACGCCACAAGGCGCGCGCTGCAGGTGGTGCCGACCCGTTCCGGCGAACCGTTCCTGCGGGCGGACGACGCGTCCTGCTGGCGCCTCTACGTCTTCATCGACCAGGCCTTCACCGTCGACCAGGTCGAACGGGTCGAGGACGCCCGTGCCGCGGCCTTTGCCTTCGGGCGGTTTCAGCGGCTCCTCGCCGATCTTCGGGGCGGCGGCGGCAGCCTCGCCGAGACGATCCCCGGCTTTCACGACACCCGCGCGCGCTACGCCGCCTTCAAGCGGGCCGTGGCGGACGACCCCCGCGGACGCGCCGCCGGCGTGCGCCTCGAGATCGACTTCGCGCTGGCGCACGAACCGCTGGCCGGCATCCTGCCGCCGCTCGTCGCGCGCGGCGAGATCCCGGTGCGGGCGACCCACAACGACACCAAGGTCAACAACGTGCTGCTCGACGAACGGACGCGCGAGGGGATCTGCGTCATCGACCTCGACACCTGCATGCCCGGTCTCGCCCTCTACGATTTCGGCGACATGGTCCGCGCCGGCACCAACACCGCGGCCGAGGATACGACACAGCCGGAGACCGTCGCCAGCCGCGCCGATGTCTTCGCCGCGCTGGCCGACGGGTTCCTGCGGGGCTCCGGCTGCCTGACCGAGGCCGAGACCGCCCACCTGCCGCTGGGCGGGCAGCTCATGACCCTCGAATGCGGCGTCCGCTTCCTGACCGACTACCTGGAGGGCGACATCTATTTCAAGACACACCGGCCGGGGCAGAACCTCGACCGCTGCCGCGGTCAGTTCGCGCTGGTCGTCTCGCAGGAAAAGCAGTACGATTCTTTCCGCAAGATTGTGGCGCGCGCCGCCGCAGCGGTTCGCACGGGCGGGTGAGGCTGCGCGCCGGATTGGAGCATCGTCATGTGGAGGTGCATCCTTCTGATGGCCGCCGCCGCGGCGGCGGGCGCGCGAGCGGGTGTGCGCTACACGGCGCTCATCGAGCGCGAAGGCGAGCCCGCGGGCGGCGGCGCGGGGCGGGTGACGCTCTGGCCGGCCGACGGCGGCGACGCGCCCGCCGGATGGGCGGTCCGCGACGCCGCCAGCGGCGCGCCGGTGGCGCACCGCGCGGTGTGGCACCGCCCCGGCGATCCGGTCCTGCTCTGTTTCGACACCTCGTCCGGTAGCGCCCGCTACGCCGTCGACGCCCTGGACGTCCCCGGCGCCACAAACGCGTGGCTGCCGCGCGCCGGGCTGACGGTTGAGACCCGGCGTCTTCCCGGGGACGCCTCCGCCGAGACATGGGACGAGGCGCTGGCGCTGTGGGAACGGGCGGGCGAAGCGGCCGGCCGCTCGTTCGCCGAGCGGGTATTCGGAGGGCTGCCTCCGCACGAGCCAGCGGCCGACTTCCTCGTCCGCTTCCAGGGCTGGTTGCGCATTGGCCAGGCGGGCGAATACGCCCTGGCGACCGTTTCGGACGACGCTTCGTTCCTCTCGCTCGACGGCCGCCGCATCGCCGCCTGGCCGGGGCAGCACGGACCGGAGGAGGGTGTCCTCGGCACGCATCACGGCGTCGTCACCCTTGAAAAAGGCGTCTACCGTTTCGACTACCTCAACGTGCAGTTCGGTGCGGGGTACCGCGTCGTCGCCGCGTGGCGTCGCCCTGGCGAGAAGTCCTTCGAGGTGATCCCCGCGTCGGCGTTCGTGTCGGCCGATCCGTTCGCCGTCCGCTCCGTCGCGTCGCCGGCGCCGGTCGCGCCGCTCGTCGCCTGGGAGCACGAGGGCTACGCGGTCGCGGGGCCGACGGTGCTCTATGATGTCCGTCTCTGGCTCCCGGGCGCGGCGAAGGGCGACGACGTCCGCTGGACGTTTGACGATGGCCTCTCCGCCCTGGGGGCCGAGGTGCGGCACGTGTTTGTCGGCGGGCGGACGGCCGAGGTGGCGGCCGAGGTCTGGCGCGATGGCAAGCGGGCGGGGCGGATCGCGCGGCCGGTGCGGCTGCTGCGCAATCCCGGCCAACGCGAGGAGTCGCCCGAACCGCGGCTGCGGGCGCTGATCGACGCCGCGGCCCATCCGCAGGCGCTGCGCGTCCGCGCCGCCGCCGAGTTGCATCCGCTCTTTCTCGCCGCCGACGCAGTGAACCATCCAGGGCTCGCCGCCGCCGCCGACGCGCTGTTCGAGCGGCGGAGCGCCTGCGCCGGCCCGCTGGCCGAGGGGCTCTACGCGCTGGGGTTCTACTACCAGCGTCCCGGGTTGCGCGACCATGGCCGCGTCGAAACGGTGTGGTCGGCGGTGATCGGCGACGCCCGGGCGCCGGAGGCGTTGCGCGCGCAGGCGGGACTCCACCTGGCCGGTTTCCTGATCCATTCGGGACGGGACATCGCGCGCGGCCTGCGCCTGCTCGACACCGCCGCCGACGACGCCGCGCTGAGCGCCGCCGACCGCCGCCTGAAGCAGATTTTCACCGGCGACGGCCGGGTGGCGCTGGGCGACCGCGCCGGCGCGCTGGCGGCGCTGCGCGAGGCGGGGCGGGCGGTCGCCGACGACGATATCCATTACGAAGTGCGGCGGCGGGTGCGGCTCGAAGCGGCGCATCACTACCTCGCCAAAAAGGAATTCGCGGCGGCCGAGCGCGCGATCCGCGAGCTGGAATGGGAGTGGCCGCTGGAGCGGCTGAACCTGGAGACAGGGCTGCTGATGATGGAGATCTACCGTAGCCGCGGCGAACTCGACTTCGCGCTCGCGGCGGGCAGGCGGCTGCTGGTCGGCGCTCCCGCCGACCCGGTCCGTTCCGACCTGCTGCTGGCGCTGGCGGACGTCCAGCGTGAATTGAAACGGGAAGAGGCGTTCCGGGAGACGCTGCGCCACCTGCGGCGCGATTATCCCTACAGCGAGGCGGTCGCGCGCGCGGCCGACCGGTATCCGGCGAACGAATAGGAGGGCGTATGCATCAGGCGAGACATCTGGCCGTCATGGGCATGTGGCTGCTGGCGGGCGCGGCGGCGCGGGCCGACGAGAACGCTTGGCTGGTGCCGCTGGGGCAGCCCCCGCGGGCCGCCCCGCGGCACATTTCCGGCGGCGAGGCGCTGCCCCCGCTGCCGCTGCCGGCGACGCCGCTGCGGCGCACCGAGCGCAAGCGCGATCCGGCGCCGCCGACCTTCATCGGCAAGGTCGTCTGGGGCGAGTCGGCCGAGTACCGCTACGCCGACGGCCAGACGGCGCAGGTCGCCGACTGGAACCTCTGCCCCGACGACCTGGCGCAGTTGATGCGCAAGGCGGGGCGCTGGTTCGGCATGACCTACGGCTCCAAGCCGGTCTCGCTCGCCGCCTTCAACCCCGACCCCGCCGAAACGCCGGTCCTCTTCTTCAGCGGCGTGCGCACGCTGCGCCTCACCGACGACCAGATCGCGCTGCTGCGCACCTACGTGCTGCACGGGGGGATGGTCGTCTTCGACTCGATCGCCGGTTCGCCCTATTTCCACGAGTCGGCGCTGGAGGTGGCGCGGAAACTGGTGCCGGGCGAGGCCGTCCGCGCCGTGCCGCCCGACCACCCGCTTTTCCACATGATGGCCGACGCCACGGTAGTCGCCTACCCGCGCAACGTCGCGGGCGACAAGCCGGTGATGGACGCCGTCTACGTCGGCAGCCGCATCGCCTGCCTCGTCTCCCGCTACGGCCTCGGCTGCGGCTGGGACGACCACGAGGTGCCGCTCCTCGAGCAGGCGGCGTTCTACGACGTCGATTCCGCCAACCGGCTCGGCGTCAACCTGGTCGCCTACGGCATCGGCTACGCCGCGGCGGCGCGGCTCGAAGCCAAGCCCGAGACCTTCGGCCTGATCGACGAGGCGGCGCCGACCGACGAGCTGGTTTTCGCGCAACTCCGCCACGGCGGCGCGTGGAACGTCCATCCCGGCGCCGCCACGGCGCTGCTGCGCCGCCTGCGCCAGGAGAGCGCGCTGCGCGTGAGCCTGAAGCGCCAGGCGGTGACCCCCGGCAAGGACGACCTCGCCCCCTACGCCCTGCTCTATCTCGAAGGGCTCGACGCCTTCGGCTGGGACGAGACGGCGCTGACGGCGCTGCGCCAGTTCCTCGCCCGCGGCGGCACGCTGGTGGTCAACAACGGCCTGGGGCTCGCCACCTTCGACGCCGCGGCCCGCGCCGAGCTGGCGCGGCTGCTGCCGGCGTCGCCGCTGGCGCCGCTCCCCCCGGACCACCCGCTCTTCGCGGCCTTCAGGAAGGTCGAGAGCGCCGAGTACTCGTCGGCGGTGCGCAAACGCTTCGCCGATCTCTCGGCGCCGGCGCTCGAGGGCATCACCGTCGACGGCGACCTGCGGGTGATCTACAGCCGTTTCGACCTTGCGGCGGCGTGGCTCGGCTGCGACTACCCGCTGGCGCTCTGCTACACCGGCGAGAGCGGCGTCGAGCTGGGGATGAACGTGCTGTTCTACGCCATGACGCACTGAATCGGAGGCGGTAGCGTGGATTGGAAAGGTGTCCAAGCGCGTCTGCGCGAAGCGGCCGCGACTGCGGTCGGGTTGCTTTTTCCGCGCGTCTGCGCCGTCTGCGGCGGTGCCTGCGACCGCGCCGCCGGGCATCTCTGCTGGGAGTGTTTCCGGTCGCTGCCGCTGGTCTCCGGCGCGTGCTGCGAACGGTGCGGGCTCCCGGTCGAGACGGCCGGGCGCGGCGGCTTTGTCTGCAGCCGCTGCCGGCAGGATCCGCCGGCGTTCGACCGCGCGCGCGTGGCCGGGCGTTTCCGGGGATCGCTGCGGCGGCTCGCCCACCGCTTCAAATACGAGCGGGCGCTGTGGCTGGCGGACGATCTGGCGGAACTGGCGCACGGATGCCTGCTGGCGCGGTTCGAGGCGGCCGCGGTCGATGTGGTGGTGCCGGTCCCGCTCTTCCGCACCCGCGCCCGCGCCCGCGGCTACAACCAGGCGGCCCTGCTGGCGCGCGGGATCGCGCGGCGGCTGGAGCGGCCGTTCGCGCCGCAGGCGCTGGCGCGCGTGCGCGACACCGGCACGCAGACGCGCCTCACCGCGGCGGCGCGCCGGCTGAATGTGCATGGCGCCTTCGCCGTGGCGGCGCCTGGCTGGGTGGCCGGGCGGACCGTCCTGCTGATCGACGATGTGATGACAACCGGCGCGACCTTCCACGAGGCGGCACGGGCGCTCAAGACGGCCGGCGCCTGGCGCGTGTGGGCCGTCGCCGCGGCAAGGGGGTAACGAATGCTGATGGGTGACACGCCGCGCTATGGCGCGGGACTGACCAACAACAAGCTGTGGTACGCCGAGCCGGCCGCGCGCTTCATCGACGGCCTGCCGGTCGGCACGGGCCGCCTGGCCGCGATGGTCCTTGGCGGCGCCGCGCGCGAGCGCCTCGCCCTCAACCACGAGTGGCTGTGGCGCGGCAACCACCGCCGGCGCGATGTCGCGCCCGCCGCCGACCGCCTCCCCGAGGTCCGCCGCCTGCTGCTGGAGGAACGCTGGGAGGAGGCCGCGCGCCTGGCCAACGAGGCCTTCGGCGGCGCGGGCGGCACCAGCGGCCGCCCCCACCGCGTCGACCCCTACTCGCCCGCGGGCGACCTCGCCATCGAGATCGGCCGCACCACGGTCTCGGAGTACCGGCGCGAGCTCGATCTCGACGAGGCGCGGGCGACGGTCAGCTTCGTCTGCGGCCGCTGCCGCGTGCGCCGCGAAACGGTCGCGCACCTCACCGAGGACCGCATCCTCACACGGATCACGATGACGGAGCAGCCGCCCGACACCGCCCTCTGGCTCGACCGCATTGTCGATCCCGACTGCCGCCTGCGTTTCCGCACCGTACCCGGGGGGTTGCTCATGGACGGCCGCTTCGAGAGCGGACTGCGCTTCCGCGTGCAGGCGGCGGTCCGCAGCGACGGCGCGGCCACGGTCGAGCGCGGCCGGCTGGTGATCCGCGGCGCGCACGAGATCCTCGTCGCCGTGAACATCGGCGTGGGCGTACGCGGCCGCACCCCCGACGGCGAGTGCGGTCCGCTCGCCGTGCCCGAAGGGAGCTGGGACGACCTGCTCGCGTCGCACCGGCGCGAGCACCGCCGCCACTTCGGCGGCCTGTCGCTCGATCTGCCGCTGGCGACGCCCGACCTCCCCACCGACCGCCGCATCGACGCCTACCGCCGCGGCGCCGACGATCCCGCGCTGCCGCTGCTCTACTTCACCTACGGCCGCTACCTGCTCTGCGCCTCCTGCGCCAACGCCGAACAGCCGCCCAACCTGCAGGGGAAGTGGAACGAGGACCCGCGGCCGCCGTGGGAGTGCGACCTGCACCAGGACATCAACCTGCAGATGTGCTACTGGCCCGCCGAGGCGGGAGCCCTGCAGGCCTACACCAACGCCCTCTTCACCCACATCGAAACCTTCGTGCCGCACGCCCGGCGGGCGGCCAGGCGCCTCTACGGCTGCCGCGGCGTCTGGTTCCCGATCCAGACCGACCCGTGGGGGCGCGCCACGCCCGAGTCGTACGGCTGGGCGGTGTGGATCGGCGCCGCGCCCTGGCTGGCGCAGCACCTCTGGCTCCACTGGGAGTACGGGCGCGACCCCGCGTTCCTGCGCGAACGGGCCTACCCCTTTTTCAAGGAGGTGGCGGCGTTCTACGCCGACTACCTGTTCAAGGGCCCCGGCGGCGCGCTGCTGCTCGCGCCGTCGCAGTCGCCCGAAAACCGCTTTGCGGGGAGCGGTCCCTTCCCGGTGTCGATCGGCATCAACGCCGCCCTCGACGTGTCGCTGGCGCACGACGCCTTCCGCTTCGCGATCGAGGCGAGCCGCGCGCTGGACACCGACGCCGCGAAGCGGGCGGCGTGGCAGGCGCTGAAGGAGCGGCTGCCGACGCTGCAGGTTGGCCCCGACGGCCGGCTTCTCGAATGGGACCGCCCCTTCGAGGAGGTCGAGCCGGGCCACCGCCACCTCTCGCATCTCTACGGCCTCTACCCCGGCGACCAGATCACCCCCGAGACGCCCGGGCTGTGGGACGCGGCGCGCCGTTCGCTCGAATACCGCCTCTCCCACTTCGGCGGCCACACCGGCTGGAGCCGCGCCTGGACCGCCTGCTGCTTCGCGCGGCTCGGCGAAGGCGACCGCGCCATGGAGCACCTCAAGGCGTTGGTGACCGATTTCGCCACCGATTCACTTCTCGACCTCCATCCGCCGTCCATCTTCCAGATCGACGGCAACCTCGGCGGCACGGCGGCCGTTCTGGAGATGCTGTTGCAGAGCTACCACGGCGAAATCCATCTGCTGCCGGCGCTTCCCTCCGCCTGGCCCGAGGGGCGCGTGAGAGGACTGCGCGCCCGCGGCGGGTTCGCGGTCGACATCGCCTGGCGGGAGGGCCGCCTCGTCGAAGCGGCGCTGAGGGCGTCGCGGACCGCTCCCTGCACGCTGCGCGGCACCGATCCCGCCTGGCGCGTGACCGATGACGACGGTCGTCCGGTCGCAACCCGCTCCCCCGCCTCCGGCCGGCTCGTCTTCGACGCCGTGGCGGAACACAGCTACCGGATCGCGGCGTCCACGTGACGGCGGAGGATGCGGGCCATGGTGAATCTCACGTGCATACCATGCACCAAACCTGTGCTGATTCCGGTAGACCAAACGTGAGGTCCGAAGATGGGATGGACGTTGATAGCCCTGGCCATTGTCTTCACAGGCTCAGTCGTTGCCTTTTTGTCGCTGCCAGCGGGAAGCATTGGTATGAAGCGGCGGCGGCTGTCCCCTGTCCATGTGGGTGCGCTTGTTTGCGCGCTGGCGTCGCTGGTGTTGAGGAGAATACATCGCATACGTCAACTGTAGCAGTGAAGTCTACTTCTGGGGTCTTTGGACCACTCACGACCAGAAGGACGATCTGTACGTTCGAGTCCGACTTGTTGACGGCACATGCGCGGTCCATTTTCCCGCTTGCGCAAACGCGCGCATTGTGGCATCCTATTGTCTGCGTATGAACAACACCGCCCAGTTCCATGGCGTTCGCGCCGGCACCGCATCCGGTGCCGCGGCGGTGATGTTTTCCGCGGGCCTCCTCTTGCGCAGCCTTACCCTGTTGTCTCAACCGGGCGGGTGATGCGTTCCCCAGTGGAGGAATCCAGCAGTCACGGTTTCACACCCGCCCTTCACGGTAAAGCGTAAAGGGCGGGTTCTGTTTTTTCGGGGGTGTACGGCGCCGGAACAGTCGTTCCGGCGGGCAAGACAAAAGGAGGAGAGCCATGAACGAGGCACAAGCGAAACGGCGGATCCGTTTCTTCGACACGACGCTGCGGGACGGCGAGCAGTCTCCGGGCTGCAGCATGAATCTCAAGGAGAAACTGCTGGTGGCATCCCACCTGGAGAGCCTGCGCGTGGACGTGATCGAAGCGGGATTCGCCGCCTCGTCGGCGGGCGACTTCGCGTCGGTGCAGGCGGTCGCGGCGGCGGTGCGCGAGTCGTCCGTCGCCAGCCTCTGCCGCGCCCTGCCGGCCGACATCGACGCCGCCTGGGAAGCGGTCTGCAAGGCCAGGCGGCCGCGCATCCACACGTTTCTCGCCACGTCGCCGATCCACATGGAGTTCAAGCTGCGGATGACCCCCGACCAGGTCTTTGAAAAGGCCGTGGCGATGGTGGCCTATGCCCGCAACCTGTGCAGCGACGTGCAGTTCTCGCTGGAGGACGCCTCCCGCTCCGATCCGGCCTTCATGTACCGGGTGATCGAAGGGGTGATCCGCGCCGGCGCCGGGACGGTGAACATCCCCGACACCGTCGGCTACGCCATCCCGTCGCAGTTCGGCGAGCTCGTCCGCGGCATCTTCGACCACGTTCCGAATGTCGGCGACGCGGTCATCGCGGTCCACTGCCACAACGACCTCGGCCTCGCGGCGGCCAATTCGCTGGCCGCGGTGCAGGCGGGGGCGGGACAGGTCGAGGTGACGGTCAACGGCATCGGCG
>CAYVKQ010000047.1:0-231 GCA_964451945.1 uncultured Lentisphaerales bacterium | reverse complement strand
GGCAACGCGGCGCTCGAAGAGGTGGCCATGGCGCTGCGGACGCGGGCCGACCTCTTCCATGCCGACTGCGCCGTCGACACCACCAGGATCTACGCCGCCAGCAAATGCGTGCAGACGGTCACCGGCAGCCGCCTCCAGGCGAACAAGGCGATCGTCGGCGAGAACGCCTTCGCCCACGAGGCGGGGATCCACCAGCCCGGCGTGATGATGAACGCGGCGACCTACGAGATC
>CAYVKQ010000046.1:377-14631 GCA_964451945.1 uncultured Lentisphaerales bacterium | reverse complement strand
GCCAGCCAGAGCGGGAAGGCGCCGGCGTAGTGCTCGATCAGGATGCCGAAGAAGCGCTCCAGGCTTCCCAGCAGCGCCCGGTGCACCATGTAGGGCTGGTGCTCTTTGCCGTCCTCGCCGACATAGGTCATGTGGAAGCGTTCGGGTTCGTTGAAGTCGAACTGCACCGTGCCGAGCTGCCAGGGCCGCCCAAGCGCGTCGTGCACCTTGAGGTCGATCTTGGGCCCGTAGAACGCGCCGCCGCCGGCGTCGACGGTGTAGGCGAGCCCCTCGGCCTTGAGCGCGCTCTCCAGCGAGCGGGTCGCCTGCTCCCACCGTTCGGGTTCGCCGACCGCCTTTTCGGGACGGGTCGAGAGGTAGGCCGTGATGTCGGTGAAACCGAAGGTGCGGAGGATGCGCAGGGCGAAGACCACCGTGGAACGCACCTCCTCTTCGATCTGTTCGGGGGTGCAGAAGATGTGGGCGTCGTCCTGGGTGAAGCCGCGCACCCGCAGCAAACCGTGGCGCACCCCCTCTTTCTCAAAGCGGTAGACCGTTCCCAGCTCGGCCCAGCGCAGCGGCAAGTCGCGGTAGGAATAGCGCCGGGTCTTGTAGATCTGGATGTGGAACGGACAGTTCATCGGCTTGACGAAATAGGCCTCGACCGTCTCGTCCTTGCTGCCGGCGTCCTCGGTGACCGACATGCTGGGGAACATGCTGTCGCGGTAAAAGCCGAGATGCCCCGAGGTCTCCCACAGGCGGGCGCGTCCGACGTGCGGCGTGAAGACCATCTCGTAGCCGGCGCGGAAGTGTTCGCGCCGCCAGAAATCCTCGATCGCCACGCGGATGCGCGCACCCTTGGGGTGCCAGTGGGCCAGCCCGGGACCGACATCGTCGCTGATGCTGAAGAGGTCGAGCTCGCGGCCGAGGCGGCGGTGGTCCCGTTTCTTCGCCTCCTCGATCCGCGCCAGCGCGGCATCGAGCTCCGCCTGAGACGGCGCGGCCATGCCGTAGAGCCGCTGCAGCATCGGGTTGGTCTCCTTGCCGCGGTAGTAGGAGCCGGCGACCGAGAGGATCTTGAAGGCGCCGAGGTCGCCCGTGCGCGCCGCGTGCGGCCCGCGGCAGAGGTCGAGAAAGCCGCCGCAGCGGTAGAGCGAGATCGTCTCGCCCTCCGGGATGTCGGCCAGCCGTTCGAGCTTGTAACGCTGGCCGGCAAGCAGGGCGGCCGCCTCGGCGCGGTCCACCTCGATCCGCTCGAAGGGGAGGTTCTCCTTCACCAGCTTCGCCATTTCGGCCTCGATCGCCGCGAAGTCATCGGGCGTGAGCCGGTGGGGCATGTCGAAATCGTAGTAGAACCCGTCATCGGTCGCCGGTCCGATGTCGAACAACACCGGCTCGTACAACCGGCGGACCGCCGCCGCCATCACATGCGCCGTGCTGTGGCGCAGGGTATCCAATGCTTCCACGGTGAATGCTCCTTGCGCGCAGGGAGTCGCACAAATGACTGCCTGCCACGCTGAAATGATTGGCAAGATAATAGGAAACGAGGGGCCGCGCGTCAATCACCGTTCACGGCCCCTGCCGGGGCGCGGTCTGCCACGGCGGGGTGTCGGGGAGGGCATCGAGAAAGGCGCGGCAAAGCCCGTCGGCGTAGGCGCCGGTGTAGGTGCCGCCGAGGAAGCGGTCGCAGGCTTCGTCGTGGAAGCGGCGCCAGGCTTCGTCCTCGCGGCCGGGGATGACCGGATAGAAGAGCGTCCCCGCCTCCTGCGCCGCGGCGAGGTCGCCCGGCGCGTCGCCGATCATCAGCACGCGTCCCGCACGGTAGCGGCCGCGGCTGGCGAGCGTGAGCTGGCGCGCCTTGGTGCCGACCTCCTGCCCGGCAATGGCGCTGACGAAGCGGGCGAGGCCGTGGTGGCGCCACTCCTTGACGAGGGCCGCCTCGGGGGTCTGCGAGACGACGATGGCGTCGCTCGAACGGGCGATCTTCTCCAGGCTTGCGAGCGCCCAGGGGAAGGGGGCGACGGGGCGCATCCGCCGGTCGATGTCGTCGTTGACAGCCAGGCTCCATTCGAGCAGCCGCCGCAGGTCGGGATCGCCGCCGCGGGCCACTTCGTCCGTCAGCGAGGGGTTGCCCAGGGGGAGACCCGAGTGGCAATAGGCGCGCAGCGCGTCGAGACGCGGCAGGGCGACGCCCGAGGCGCGCACCTCGCCCCATGCCGCGAGCAGCTCGAACGTCAGCAGCAGGTTGGTGAAGCGGTTGCGGCCGCGCGTTCTGGAGGCGAGGTTGACGAACTCGGCGGCGGCGCGCACCTGCGGTTCGATCGCCTCCAGTCCCCAGAAGCGGCAGATCAGCGGATGGAAGTGCTCCTTCTGCTTCACCCCCATGGTGTCGAACACACACCCGTCGGAATCGATCCCGACAAACGCGTCGTGCGCCGGGCGGAGCGCGGCAAGGTCATCGGCGGTGGCGCAGTCTGGCGGCATGTGCGGTCTCCGACTGATCACTGCTCTTCCTCCCATCCGCCGTCGGCGGCGAGCTGGGCGCGGAGGGTCTGTTTCAGAGTGGGGCGGCAACCGAAGAGGCGTGTGCCGATGCGGACCCAGGTGGCGCCCTCGCGGACGGCCGCCTCGAAGTCGTTCGACATCCCCATCGACAGATGCGGCAGGCCGATGCCGAAGTCGCGCGCCAGCCGGTCGCGCAGCTCGCGCAAGCGGGCGAAGACCGGGCGCGCCTGCCCGGGGTCGGGGCAGAACGGCGCCAGCGTCATCAGCCCGGTCAGGGTGAGGGCGCGGCATGCGAGCGCCCGCTCGACGGCCCGTGGCGCCTCTTCGGGAGCGAGTCCGAACTTGCTCGATTCTCCCGAGACGTTGACTTCCAGGAGAATGTCCGGGCGCACGCCCGCCTCCGCGGCGTCCGCTTCGATCTGGTCCAGCAGGCGGAGCGAATCGACCGCGTGCAGGGTCGTGAAGAACGCCAGGGCGGGGCGGACCTTGTTGCGCTGCAGGTGGCCGATCAGGTGCCACTCGGGGCCGGCGACGCACTGCGGGATCTTGAACGCCGCCTCCTGCACGCGGTTTTCGCCGAAGCGGCGGATGCCCGCCTCCCACGCCTCGGCGACCACCTCGGGGCCGAAGGTCTTGGTGACGCCGATCACCTCGACCTCCTCCGGGGCGCGCCCCGCCGCGGCGCAGGCGCGGACGATCCGCTCCCGCACCTGTGCCAGTGCCGACGCGACCGTTTCCTGCGCGGGATTGTTTTCCATGGCACCCTCCTTCACGAGACCGCCTGTCGTCCGCCCAGCGCCCGTTTCAGCGTGAGGGGGTCGGAATAGCCAACCCCGCTGTCGGCAGGCAGGCCGAAGGCGAGGCGGGTCACGCGCACGCCGCGGTCGCGCAGCCGCTCGGCAAGATAGCCGGCGGTGGTGTCGCCCTCCAAGTCGGTGCTGAGGGCGAGGACGACCTCGCGCACCCCGCCGGCGTCGACCCGTTCGAGGAGCGCGCGGATGCGCAGCTCGGCGGGGCCGGTCATACGAACCGGCGAGAGCTTGCCCTGCAGCGCGTGGTAGCGGCCGCGGAAGCCGCCGCAGCGTTCGAGCGCCAGGATATCGCCCGGCTCCTCGACCACGCAGATCGTGGCGTCGTCGCGCCCCTCGCCGGTGCATAGGGGACAGGGATTAGCGTCGACCGTGGTGAACCCGCCGCAAACCGTGCAACAGCGAACCCGCTCGCGGGCGGCGGCAAGCGCCGCGCTCAGCTCGTCGAGCAGTTCCTCCGGGCGCCTTACCAGCGCCAGCGCCGCCCGCTCGGCCGAGCGGCGTCCCAGCCCCGGCAGGCGCGCCAGGGTTCGCACCAGGTTGTCCAGCGGCGTGACCATGGCCTCAGCCCAATCCGCCGAAGAGGCCTCCCATGCCCGAGTCCTTCATCACCTTGGCCATCATCTCCTGGGTCTGCTTGCGCACCCCTTTGAGCGCGGCGTTGACGACGGTGTGGAGCATGGTCTCGAACCGTTCCGGCCGGCCGGCGGCGACCTCCTGCAGCGCTTCGGGCGCGAGTTTGATCGACGTGATCGTGAAATCGCCGCGCGCCACGCAGGTGATGCCGCCGTTGCTGTACTCAAAGGAGATCTTCTCGACCTCCGCCTGCAGCCGCTTGGCCTCCTTGCGCATCTGCATCGCCTGCTTCATCTGGTCAAACATGTTCGCCATGAGGGTTTCCTTGAAGAGTTGTGGTGGGCCGGCCGCAACGGCCGCTCACGAATCGGTTGCAGGTAGCATACACGAGCCTCCGGCGGAATGCAATTGCGCGCAGAACTTTCGGGGTGCGCCGCCGCTGGCCGCGGGCTATAATGGGACGCGATGAGACACCCGTTGGCGGAAGCATGGGAAGCGAGGCTGGAGGCGGTCCTGCAGGAGACGGACCGCGTGCTCGAGGCGCGCTATGGCAAGCTGTACCGGCGGCATCCGGCGCGGCCGGCGCACGGCGCGGCCGCCAACCGGCGCTACGACGGCCTCTTCCACATCACCGCCAATTTCACTGCGGGGTTCGGTTCGGAGGCCGGCCCCGGCTATGTGCTGAACATCGGCATCTCGACGCTCGAACGCGTGTCGCAGGAGCACCGCGAAGCGATCGAGACGGCGGCGCTCGACCTGATCCGCGCGCGCCTGCCGGAAGTGTTTCCGGGACGGGACCTGCGCATCCTCCGCGATGGCGCGGTCTGGAAACTGGTGGGCGACCTCGCGCTCGACACCTAGCAGGAGAGGAGCGGCCATGGGCCTGTTGGCATACGCCTCGGCATCGTCCGTCGGTCTCGGCGGCGTCCTCCACCTGCTGATCTTCCTGCTGGTGGCCGGCCACTGCCTGCGCCTGCCGCGCGAACCACGCTCGACGCTCCTCTGGCTCTTCGTCACCGGCTTCTTTCCCGTGGTCGGCGCCCTCGCCTACCTCTCGTTCGGCATCAACCATGTGCCGCAACGCGGCTGGCGCAAGTTCCGCTCCGATGTCCGCTTCCGCTCGACCCGATCCCGCAGCGAACAGGACGCCCAGCCGCTGGCCTACTGGCGCGCCCTGCGCGACAGCGTCTCGGCCCCGCTTCCGGGCGGATCGCCCGAGGCGACGGTGAACGCGATTCTCGACCGGGTGGCGCACGAGCACCCGCTGCTCGGCGGCAACGCGGTCGATATCCTGGCGGGCGGCGAACCCGCGCTCGATGCGATGTTCGCGGCCATCGACGCCGCCCGAGACCACATCCACGTGCAATCCTACATCATCGGCCGCGACACCGTCGGGCGCGAGCTGATGGAGCGTCTCGCCGCGCGGGCGCGGGCGGGCGTGCAGGTGCGGGTGCTCTTCGATCAATACGGTTCGCGCGGCGCCTACCTCGCCGGACGCTTCCGCGCCTACAGCCGCATCCCCAATCTCCGCTGCGTCGGCTTCTCCCAGGCCAACCTGGTCAAGCGGCAGTTCCAGATCAACCTCCGCAACCACCGCAAGATCCTGGTGGCCGACGGCCGGACCGGCTTCCTCGGCGGCGTCAATTTCCACGACGTCTACCGGCCGGAACGCGGCGCGGTGCGGGATTACCACTTCCGTATCCGCGGACCGGCGGTGCTGGAACTGCAGTACACGTTTCTGCGCGACTGGTTCTACATGTGCGGCGAGGAGGCGCGCGCGCTGCTGACCCCCGGGCACTTTCCGCAAACCGCCGCCGCGGGCGGCACGCCCCTGCGGCTGCTCAATGCCAGTCCGGCGGCCAACGAGCAGCCGCTGATCGACACGCTGTTCGCCATGCTCGCCGCGGCCAGGGATCAGGTGCTGGCCACCACCCCTTATTTCGTCCTCTCCGAAGATCTGCGCCGCGCCTTCCGCGCCGCCGCCCTGCGCGGGGTCGAGGTGAAGGTGCTGCTGCCGTCGATCAATAACCACCCGATCGTGGCCTGGGCTGCCCGCGCCTCCTACGAGGAGCTGCTGCTCTCGGGCGTCCGCCTCTTTCTGCGGCGGCCGCCGTTCATCCACGCCAAGGCGCTGGTGGTCGACGACCGCATCGCGCTGCTCGGCAGCGCGAACCTCGACTCGCGCAGCCTGCGTCTCAACTACGAGACCAATTTCGTGTCGTTCGACACCGGCCTGGCGGCGCGGCTCAAGCGGACCCTGCTGGACGATTTCGCCTGCGCCGACGAAATCACCCTCGCGGCGTGGCGCGTCCGGCCGCTCTACGCCCGCTACCTCGAGAATTTCTTCAATCTGATGAGCCCGGTGCTGTAGCGCGCTCCCGCCACGACCACGCCAGCGCGCAATGCAGCGTCACGCCCGTGGCGATGGCGTCGTCGTTGAAATCGAAGGCGGGGTTGTGCAGCGACTCGACACCGCGCGATCCGTCGGCCGGCGCGACGCCGATCCGCATGAAGCACCCGGGAATCCGCTGCCCGTAGAAGGCGAAGTCCTCGCCCCCCATGCTGATCGGCAGGTCGGTCGTCACTCGCCCGCGGCCGAAGACTGCGGCGGCGGCGCGTGCCGCGTAGGCCGTCAGCGCGGCGTCGTTGACCGTGACGGGGTAGCCTTCGGTGATCGTGACCTCGGCGCACGAGCCGAAGGCGGCGGCGGTCTGCACAGCGATCCGGCGGATGGCGGCCCTGCCCGCCTCCCGCTGCCGTTCCGAAAGGGTGCGCAGCGTCCCCTGCAGCACGGCGCAGTCGGGAATCACGTTGCGCACCGTCCCCGCATGGAAGCTGCCGATCGTCACCACCGCGGGGTCGAGCGGATCCATCTGGCGCGAGACCGCCGTCTGCAGGGCCGTGACCATGTGCGCGGCGGTGACAATGGGATCGACGCCGCGGTGCGGCGCCGCGGCATGCGTGCCGCGCCCGCGGACCGTGATGTCGATCGCGTCGGTCGACGCCATGACGGGGCCGCTGCGCATGCCGACGGCGCCCGCGGGCAGCTGCAGCCATCCGTGCAGCGCGAAAATGGCGGCCGGCGCGGGATTGTCTAGGGCGCCGTCCTCGCACATCTTCCTGGCGCCGCCGCCCCCCTCCTCGGCCGGCTGGAAGAGGAAGCGGACGGGGCCGGACGCCTGCTCCGGGAACGCGGCCATCATCGTTGCGGCGCCGAGCAGGCAGGCGACATGGCCGTCGTGCCCGCAGGCGTGCGCCACGCCGGGAACGGTCGAGGCGTGGGGTTTGCCGCACTGGTCGGGCATCGGCAGGGCGTCCATGTCGGCGCGGAAGGCGAGGCAGTCGCCCGTCCGCTCCGCCGCGAGTGTGGCGACCACGCCCGTGCCGCCGATCCCCTCGCGCACCTGCATGCCGGGAAGACGCGCCAGCCAGGCGGCGATCCGGCCGGCGGTGCGCCGTTCCTGGTAGGCGGTCTCCGGATGGGCGTGCAGGTCGCGCCGCAGGGCGATCACCTCCGGCAAGAGGGACGCCAGGCGTTCCTCGAACTCTCGTGGCATCTTCATGTGTGTCCCCGGCTGTCGGCTCACAGGTCGATCGACAGCGTGGTGCCGCGGCAGGCCGCCTCGCACAGCAACTCCCAGGCCCGCACCGCGCGGCGCCCCTCGGCCCCGCTGACGGGCGGATGGCCGCCGCCACGGATCGCCTCGTAAAGCGCACCGTAGAAATCGGGGATGGCCAGCCCGCTTGCGATCAGCGGTAGATCGGCCAGCGCCGTCCCCGGCGCCGCGGGCTGGAAATGGCTCTGCTTGGCCAGGGCGTCCTCGGGCCGCTGACACCACTCCTGATACAGCACGCCCCGCTCGCCGACCACCATGAAACGCCAGGGCAGCCGCCCTGGACGAAAGGCGTTGCCGTTGAAGACCGGCAGCATCCCCACGTCGTGCAGCACGCCGTCTTCGGTCCGCAGGCGCCCCGTGAAGAACCCTTCGCTGTCGGCCGGCCGGTCCGGATGCGGCGCGCAGAACGCGGCGGTCAACTCGACAAAGCGCTTGCCGCGGCTGAGGGCCATCGTCTGGTCGATGATGTGGATCCCCCAGTCGTAGGGCGAACCGGCAAAGCCGGTCGTGTACTCGTTGCGCACCAAGCGGACCTCGCCGAAGATGCCGCTGTCGAGCGCGTGGCGGACGGCGAGGAAGTCGGCGTCCCAGCGGCGGTTGTGGTGGACGGCGAGCAGGCGTTTGGCTGCGGCCGCCGCGGCGATCATCTCGTCGCACTCCGCCGCGGTGCCGGCCATCGGCTTCTCGACCACCACATGCTTGCCGGCCGCGAAGGCCGCCAGCGCGAGGTCGCGGTGGGTGCGGGGGGGGCGGGTGGCGATCACGACCAGATCGACCTCGGGGTCGGCCATCAGCGACACGGGACTGGCAGCGGCCCGCAGACCCGCCGCCGCCGCCAGCTCGACCGCCTTCTCCTGCGCCGCGTCGGCGCAGCAGGTGACCCGGTAGCGCGCCGTGTGCAGCGAGCGCAGAATCCGCAGGTGAATGGATCGGCCGGCATTGCCGCAACCGACGATGCCGACGCGAATGAGGGTTTGTGCCATGGGATGACTCCTTTGCTGAACACGTTTCGCCGCGCATCTGCGATCAGACCGGCATGACCCGCTCCGGCGACGCGACCAGCCGCTTGAGGTAGGCGATGCCCGAACCGATTTTCTCGGTCGGCGCGACCTCGCGCCGCAGATCCTCGATGCACAGGTAGCCGACGAACCCGGTGTCCTTGAGCGCGGTGACGATCTCGGGGAAGCTGGCGACGCCCTCATCGAGTGGCGCCCACTGGTGCAGCCAGTGGCCGTCTTCCCGGCGGTACTGGGCGTTCTTGCAGTGAATGTAGGAGAGATAGGGGCCCATGATCTGCACCGAGTTGCGCCACCCTTCATTGCCCTCGAAGACCATATTGCCGGGGTCCATGAGGATGCCGACGCGGTCGGGCGCATAGCGGTCGATGAGACGCATGGCACCGCTGGCCGAGTTCACAACGAACCCTCCGTGAAGCTCGAATACGAAGCGCAGACCCGCGTCCTGCGTCAGCTCGAGCAGCACGGCCAGTTCCTCGGCGTTGCGCTTGAACCAGTAGGGGGCGTCGCGCGTGCCGTCGAACTCCGCCATCCACGCGTCGAGCTTCGACCCCGGCCCGCCCCAGCGCACATGGGCCGCCGAGAACATCCGGATCTGCCGCGTCCCCAGCACCTGCGCCACGCGGCACACCGCGTCGATCACCTCGGGGTGGGCCGCATGCTTCAGCAGGATCGAGGGCGAGAGGGCGATGAACTCCATGCCCGCCTCGTCGAAGTCGTGCTTGAGCGCCGTGGCCGCCTGCAGCAGTGCATCGAGCGTCGTCTTCCCCGACCGCAGGTCGCCGACCGGGAGCGTCACCTCCATTCCCTGGCACCCCAGTTCCTTTGCCAGCGCAAGTTCCTGTCTACGGTCCTTTACCCCCAGTGCGCCCAACTGTGCTCCGAATTTCATGGTGCTCCTTTTCTTGCCTGCATCGCCAAGCCGGCAGACGGCGAAGAGCATACGCCACTTCCACGGCACACCGCAACGGCGATCTCGCGCGCCCGCATTTCGCGAAAACGCCTGCCTGCGTCAGATCCGTTCCGTCTCCGGCTTCAACGTTCCCGTGGCCTTGCCCAAAGCACGCAACTGAGCAAGAAAGGGCTCGGAGATCCGGCCGTCCCTGTCGATCGGCACGTCCCATGTGACAACGCCCCCATGCGTGTTGACGCAGCGGGTGTAGCCGACCACAAGTTCCGTGGGAAACCGCGGGGGCGGTTGACACCACCATGGCCCCAGGAAGTTCAATACATGGTACTGGGCGCCATTGACCCAACGCTTGATCGGCCCGAAATTGCAGAATGCCGGGTTGTCTCCGAGCCCCCATCCTCATTCCTCTTCCCTCCGCGGGGGACCGCGACTCAGGCGTACTTCGTCCGGAGTGCGCGGCCCGCCTTGGCGCTCTTGTTCGCCAGATCGAGGATGTGGATCGGGCGGCGCGCCCATTCGGGGGTGATGACCAGTTTCTCGCCCGAGACCAGGTGGTCGGCGATGTTCTGGTAGAGCTTCCAGCCCTCGCCGGGGGGGTTGTGCCCCTTGGTGACCACGGTCTCGCCCGAACGGGCGTGGGTGATCAGGTCGAAG
The DNA here is from genome assembly GCA_964451945.1 of uncultured Lentisphaerales bacterium. Taxonomy (GTDB): domain Bacteria; phylum Verrucomicrobiota; class Kiritimatiellia; order RFP12; family JAAYNR01; genus JAAYNR01. Next base: position 4,565 of record CAYVKQ010000046.1, on the reverse strand, counting down.
GCCGGGAAGTCCATCACGTAGGTCCCCTTGGTGCCGGTGAATTCAAGCACGCCGGGCCTGGGGTTGCTCTCGATCGTGGAGATGCGCAGGGTCAGCATGCAGCCCGACTTGAAGCGGACGACCGCAGTCGCCTCGTCCTCGGCCGTGTCCCTGCCCCACCGGGTCTGCCAGAAACCGCGGTGGGCGTAGCCGCTCACCTCGACCATGTCGGAACCGATCACCTGCAGGGCGTATTCCAGCAGATGGACGCCCCAGTCGTAGAGGATGCCGCCGGAGATCGTCTTGCTCGAACGCCACCAGTCGCGCGGCGCGCCGTAGCCGCACATGCGGCACTCGACGCGCACCAGGTCGCCCAGGACGCCCGAACCGATCCGCCTGACCGCCTCGAGGATGTGGCCGTCCCAGTGCCGGTTGTGGTAGGTCGAGAGGACCACCTTGTTCTTCCTGGCCGCCGCGATCATCGCGTCGCACTCGGCGGTCGTGACCGCCAGCGGTTTCTCGGAAACGACGTGGCGCCCGGCATTCAGGCACTGCAGCGCGAGCTTGGCGTGCGTGTTGTGCGGCGTGATGATCGCCAGCAGGTGGACGTCGGACTTCCGGAGCATCGCGGCGGCCGAGCCGTAGGTCTCGATGCCGGGAAAATCGGCCGCGGCGACTTTCAGCCGCTCGGGGTCGATGTCGGCCATGGCCGTCGGAGTCATCCCCGCCTTGGCCATCTCGTTCAGATGGTTGCGCCCCATGTTGAAGGAGGCGCCGTAGCCGATCACGCCGACCTTGATGTCGGCCGCTTTCTTAAACCGGGCCATGTGGTTCACTCCCTATGTCTTCAGAATTCGCAGCACGCGCAGACGGGATCCTTGTATTCCGGCACGATCTCGAGACCGGCGGCCCACTGGATGCCGCGCTTGGTGATCTCGAACGCCTGCGGCACGTCCCAGTCGGCGGCGACGTGGCCGAGCGAGCTGAAGAACACCCGCCCCTTGCCCCACATCCGCTTCCACACGACGGGCATCTTCGTCCCCTTGATCCAGGTGTAGCCCTGGTGCTCGCCGCTAAAGCGGGTCGTCGCCAGTACCTCGTTGCCGGGATCGGTGTGCATGTAGTACTGCTCCGAATGCATCCAGAACGGCGCCAGGTCGGCGGTGATCGGGTCGGCGCGGTCGAGGTCGTCGACCATGTAGTCGATCACGCCGCCGGGATGGGCCACCCACTGGCCGCCGGTCATGAACTGGTATTCGGTGTTGCCGCGGAAGGAGTCGCACATGCCGCCGTGCCAGCCGGCCAGCCCCACGCCCGACCGCACCGCCGCGCTGAGCGCCTTGAACTGGTCGCCCGAGATCTCGCCCATCGTCCAGATGGGGATGATGACGCCGAGGCCCTTCAGCACCGCCGGGTCGGCGTAGGCGTCCATGGTGTCGCTCACGACCACCTCGAAGCCGCGTCCCTTGAGCCACGGCACCAGCCGCTCGGAGAACGGCACGGGCTCGTGTCCCTGCCATCCGCCCCGCACCACCAGCGCCTTGCCCGCCGCCGGCGTCCGCTTCGCCACCTTCTTGCTGACTGCCATCGCATCCCTCCCTGCCGTCCGTTGCACACGATGCCCGGAGACACCCCCGAAACATGAGCGCATAGTTTCGGCCCTTTGACAGCGAGAGTCCAGCGTAAACCGACGGAGCGCAGGATTCGGTTGGCGGCAGGGATGCGGCAGGGCGGCACTACGCGGCTCTGGACCGATGGAAAGGACGTCGCTGTAGCCGCGGTCGGCGACCGCGGCCGCGGGGTGGCGGTGCAGGATGGCCGCGGTCAGGCCGCGGTCGGCGACCGCGGCTACAGGGCGAGGGCGCGGCTCTGGCCGCCATGCAACGTCGGCCCCACTGGCTGACGCACCCCCGTCGCTGGCGGCTACCGTATACCGGCGCCAATGCGGGCCACGACCTCGATCTCGACAACGCCACCCTTTGGCAGGGCCGCGACCTGCACGCAGGCCCGCGCCGGCCGGTGGCGGCCGAACGCCTCGGCGTAGACCGCGTTGACCGCGGCGAAATCACCGAGGTCGGTGAGATAGACCGTAGTCTTGACCACGTCCGCCAGCGTGCAGCCCGCCGCCGCCAGCACCGCCCGTAGGTTGGCCAGCGCCTGGCGCGCCTGTCCCGCGGCGCCGGGCGCGGGCGGCCCGCCCGCCGCATCGAGTCCCAGCTGGCCCGAACAGAACACCCAGCCGTCGACCGCGACCGCCTGGGCGTAGGGCCCGACCGCCGCGGGCGCCTGTGCCGTCTCCACCGCTGTGATCATTGCTTCTCCTTTGAGGCTCTTGCATAACCTCCGGTTACTGCAAGCGAAGGGTTCAGGGTTCGGGGTTTTCAGCCTGAACCCTGGCATCCTGAACCCTGAATCCTGGCGCTTGCAGGAGTTCTGCAAGCGCCTCCTTTTCCGCCGGCCCGCGGTCCGTCCGCCAATCGATGCCGCCGGGCTCCGGCGCCCAGCCGGGGGCGCGCGCGAACCAGGCGTCGACGGCGCGGCGGTAGTCGGCGAGCGTCATACTCCGCTGCACCTGCTTGAGCAACCGCGGACCGTCGTGCACCGTTTGCGCCAGATAGTACCACAACTCCTTGAGCCGCCCCAGCACCGGCCGCTCGCCGCACAGCGCCGCGCCGTTCGCTTCGAGCAGGTCGTCGAGAAACGCCCGCAGGCGGCCGGGGTCGCGCGGCGCGCCGCCCCCCGCCCGCAGCCGTGCGGGAAGGAACGGGTCGGCCGCCACACCGCGCCCGACCATCCAGCGCGCGACGCCGGGGAAGCGCGCCCGCAGGCGCGCCAGGTCGGCGGGCGTCCGGATGTCGCCGTTGTAGACTACCGGGTGGGCGCAGGCGGCGCACGCCTCGGCGAAGCCGCCGATGTCGGCCGCCCCGTCGTACATCTGCTTCGCCGTGCGCGGATGGATCGTCACCTCGCGCAGCGGCGCGGCGTTGATCAGCGGCATCCGCTGCAGCAGCAGGCCGGGGGTGTCGACGCCCAGCCGCACCTTCAGCGAAAAGCCGCCGGGCAGCGCCTCGCATCCCGCCTCCAGCATCCGCCGCAACTCGTCCTCCCGCGCCAGAAGCCCCGCGCCGCGCCCCTTGCGCACCACCATCGGCCAGGGACAGCCGGCGTTCAGGTCGACCCGGTCGTAGCCCCTGTCGCGCAGCGCCGCGAGCATCACGCGCAGCGCCGCCGGGTCGCGGCCGATCACCTGCGGCACCACGGGCAGCGCCTGCGGCAGCGCGGGATCGACGTCGGCCAGCAGCCCGGGCTTGATCCGCTCCCCCGCGACGAGGGGGATGAAAGGCGACACGGCGCCGTCGAGACCGGAAAAATGGCGCGCCCACACCTCGCGGAAGAGGCGCACCGTCACGCCGCGCAGCGGCGCCAGGATCAGGGTGAAGGGTACGGTGGACACAGGGGTCAGGGCTCCTTGACCAGGTCTTCCCACGCCGCCGCGAACACCGTGCCGTCGGCCAGCCGCACCGTTGCGCCGAACGCGCCGAGCGGCTCGACAGCGGCCACGCGCGGCGCTTCACGGTACGGCTCCAGCACCGTCACCCACGCCGCCGTCTTGCCGCGGACGCGGCAGATCAGGCTCGGCGCGGCGTCGGGCATCCGCGTGGTGTCGCTGTTGTTGATCCCCGTCCTGGCGGCGTAGACCTCGCGGCCCGCCAGCGGCGCCTGCCAGAAGGCGAGCCGCACCGGGTCGGGGGCTGTCCCCGCCGCCTCGTGCTGCTCCCGGGTCCGCGGCGGCACGTTCCAGGTGAGGTCCCACGTCGCCCGCAGCGGACCGTTCCCGGAGAGCCGCGCCGGCGCGACCAGCTTGTCGTAGAGACTGCGCGTCGCCAGCGGCGCGGAGAGCGGCGCGGCGGTCCACCCCGCCCCCGGCTCGAACGTGCCGAGGTTGTGGTAGACCCAGTCGTAGAGGTGCTCGTCGTCGCTGACGACCCGGTCGAGCAGCACGACCACGCCGTGCTGCAGCAGCACCGCCCGCTCGTGGCGCACCCCGGGACGAATGCCGTCGACGACGGCCGCCGCCCAGCAGCGCGCCGGGTCGCCGCTCCAGCCGCGGAGGCGGCCGATGGCGGGGTCCTGGTCGCGCGTGTCGACCAGGATCACGTTCTGGCCCAGCGAACCGCCGCCGCAGAACGCCGGCAGACCGGGATGTTC
>CAYVKQ010000046.1:0-367 GCA_964451945.1 uncultured Lentisphaerales bacterium | reverse complement strand
ATACCGTCCTTTTCTTTTATTCAAGTAATATCAGATGTTCGGGAGGCAGCATGCCCCCCGAACCGACGTTGTAGCTCGACCCGGGACCCATGGTGAACGCCTTGCCGAACGCCAGCAGCGTAAACTGGTTGCGGTCGAGATGGGCGTGGAAGACATTGCGGCCATAGTCGAGTGTCGCCATCACCTGCGTTTCGGGGGTGTCGCCGCTGCGCAGCACGGCCAGCCCCGCCTCGGCGAAGAGGCGCGGCCCGCGTTCGAGCAACTGCCTCCACGCGTCGGCGGGCGGGGACAACGCGCCGGCAGCCAGGCGGGAGAACGCGGCGCCCGTCCCGGCCAGGGCGAGTTCGCGAGCCCCGGGCACGATCTC
>CAYVKQ010000045.1:0-14776 GCA_964451945.1 uncultured Lentisphaerales bacterium | reverse complement strand
ATCGCCTCGATCTCGCGGCGGATCGCGCCGCGGTCGCCCGCCGGCAGCGTGCGCTGCATGTCACCCGCCATCTCGAAGCAGATGCGGCCCCGCAGACCCTTCAGCAGCGGGATGGGGAAGATCTGCGGCTGGAGCAGGTTGATCACGTCCAGACCGGCATCCACGAGCCCGGGGATGAATGCCAGTCAGATCCTGCAGTGGATCACCTGCCCCGACCCTCCCGAGGCGAAGGCGGCTTCGAGGAGGGCGACGCCGCGGCGGACGCTTTCGGGGGTGACCGCCGGCGGCGCCGCGCCGGCAAGGGCGGCGGAGATGTTCTCGTAGTACGACCGCCAGCGGCCCGCCTCGGTCGGGATGGCCGTCTCGGTCTTGCCGTCGTGGAGCCGCCCGTAGGTGGCGGGATCCTCGCGCGCGGCGTCGATCTCGCCCCGCTTCATGGCGGCTTCCTGCGGATCGAGCCCGTGTTTGACGAACGTTCCCGCGCTGCCGGCCACATAGAACCGGGGTTTGGGGATGGCGCAGATACTCGACGTTTCAAGGACCGCCGTGGCGCCGTCCTCGAAGCCGACAGTCACCACGGCGTCGCTCTCGACGTCGTGCGCCGGGTCGTCGTATTGCAGGCGCGCGTAGACGGTGGTGATCGGCTGCGGCAGCAGCTGGCAGAGCTGGTCGGCGAGGTGCGCGCCCAGGTCGTAGAGCTTGCCGCCGCCCGCCGCGCGTGTGCCGCGCCATCCGCCCCACATGCCGAAACCGGTCCACGCCATCTCGATGCGCCGGACGGCGCCGAGACGCCCTTCGGCGAGCAGCCGCCGGACGGTCAGGAAGTCGCCGTCCCAGCGCCGGTTCTGAAAGACGCTCAGCAGGCGGCGGTTGCGGCGCGCGGCGGCGATCATGCGGTCGCATTCGGCCAGGTTCAGCGCCATGACTTTGTCGGTCACGACGTGCTTGCCGGCGTCGAGCGCCCGCACCGCCAGTCCGCAGTGGGTGTTGTTGGGGGTGGCGAGCACCACCAGGTCGACGTCGGGATCCTCCAGCACGGCCTCGAAGGAGGGGTAGGTCCTGCAACCGCGCTCGGCGGCGGCGCGCTGCCGCGTCTCGTCCGAGCGGGAGGCGACGCCGTGGAGGGCGATTCCCGAGTCGAGTCCGATGAGGTAGCTGTGGAACGAGCGTCCCGAGAAGCCGTAGCCGATGACGACGGCGCGGGGAGGGGGGCGGGTGCAGACATGGTGCTCCGGGTGGGTATTATCGATTCCTTTGCCGGCGGCGGCGGGGCGCTACAGCAGCGGTTCGGGGACGCTGCCGTTGGCCGCCGAACGGGCGGCGGCGCACAGGATGCGGATCACCCGCGCGGCGCTTTCGCCGCTGACCAGCAGGGGTGTGCCATCGCGCAGGTGGGCGGCGATGTTGTCGTAATAGGCCTGGGTCGGGGATTTGACATAGGGGACGGTCACCTCGGCAGCGAAGCCGTTGGCGCGGGTGAAGACCTTGACGGCGCCGGCGTCGTCCCAGCGCCACGTATCGACCAGCGTTCCCTGGTCGCCCACGATGTGGTAGCGCTGCGGGTCGGTAAAGGCCTTGCCGCGGCTGGTGATGTGCGCCACGGCGCCGTTCTTGAAGTAGAGATGCGCGACGGCGTGGTCGTCGACCTGGTCCGCCGGCTTGCCGGGGCTGCGCCAGGCGAACCCCGCGACCGCGCGCACCTCGTCGCCGACGAAGTGCAAGGCGTAATCGACCAGATGCGCGCCCCAGTCGAACTGCAGGCCGCCGATGGTTTCAGTGAAGCCGCGCCAGGTGTTGGGGCCGGGGCCGAAGTTGACCGCGATGTTCACCTCGATCAGCCGTCCGAGCAGGCCGGCGTCGATCGCCTTCCTGGCGGCGAGAAACCACGGGTCGAGGCGGCGGTTGTGAAACACGGTGACGAAGCGGTTGTGTTTGCGCGCGGCTTCGACCATGGCGCAGGCATCCTCGTGGCGGGTGGCCATCGGCTTCTCGACCACGACGTTGACGCCATGGCTGAGCGCCTCGACCGCCAGCGGCGCATGCACGTTGTGCGGGGTGGCGATCGACACGAGGTCGAGTGTCTCGTGGGCGAACATCGCCGCCGGCGAGGCGTAGAAATGGGCGTTGGGAAAGTTTGCCGCGGCCCATGCCTGAAGGTCCGGGTTGATGTCGCACAACGCGACCACCTCCATGGCCTTGGTGTCGCGCTGCATGGCGGCGTGCCATTTGCCGATACCGCCGAATCCAATCACTGCTGTTTTGTACATGGGCGTTGTCTCCGTTCAGATGCAGTGCCCGTGTCTGGCTGCGGGCAGCACGTTCAGTCGATGTGCAAAGTATGGCAGAACGGGGGGCGCTTGTCCATGTGCGCGCCGCTCCGCGGCGGGGCAAACGCATCTACATTCAGCTTCTTTTTCCGGAAACCACCGGTCTTGGCGGATCTGGAGGGGTGGGCTCTGTCCCGACCGGTTTCTGCTGCGGTGTCGTTCAGCCGAGGCCGCCGGAGAGGCTGAGGGGGAGAACGCAGGAGGCGAAGACGTGGTCCTTGAAGAGCGCGGTCTTGACCAGGATCGCCTGGCCGCGGAGCTGGCGGAACGTATCGAGCCACTGGCCCGTGGCCTCCATGCGCAGCGTGCCGTCGAGTGGATCGGCCTGCCGCACGCGCAGGTCGCTCGGGCTGTAGCGGATGCCCGTGCCCAGCGCCTTGGAGAGTGCCTCCTTGGCGCACCAGAAGCGGAGGATGGCGACCGGTCCCTCGCCCGAATCGGCCGCCAGTTCGTGCTCCTCCGGCGTGAAGACACCGCGCGTGAAGTCCTCGCTCAGGTCGCGGCCGATCCGTTCGACGTCGATGCCGATGCGGGCGTTGGCGGCGATGGCGGCGGCGACGAGTCCCGGCGTGTGGGCGATGGAGAGGTCGATGAACACCGGCGCCTGCTCCCGCCAGACGCCGTGCGGGTGCGGCTTGCCCGAGTCGTCGGCCCAGATCGGGATGTCGCTCGCGCCCCACCGCTGCTGGTGGTGGTCGAGCAGGTAGCGGCGGACACAGTCCTTGGCGGCGGTGCGGCCAAGGAGCCATTCGACCCGCCGGCCCGGCGCCCCCTTCATCGTCAGCCACTCCTCGCGTTCCGCCGCGCTGAGGACGGTGAAGGCGAGCGTCTGCAGCCACAGTCCCTGGTTGATCTCGAAGGTCTGCGGCGAAAGGTCGGTCACGATGCCGCCCACCACCGGGGCGGTGACCTCGCCAAAGAGCGATTGGGGGAGCTCCTGCGCCAGGTAGCTGTCGCGCGGCCGCATGACGAGGCGGTGGAGCGGCCGCGACACCGTGCACTGCAGTTCCTCCCACCCGGCGATGTCGATCAGCAGGCGGCCGCGGCCGTCGGTCACCCAGATGTTGGCGATGCTCGACTTCGGCGTGGTCGCCTTGATCCGCAGGTAGCAGTTGAGGGGCGTTTTCTCGGTGAACGCGCTGACCAGGAAACGGATGCTGCGGATATGGAACGGCAGGGAGATGAGGCCGCTGAATTTCTCCGCCGCGTTCCACAGCATCAGGCCGGAGCCGACGCCGTCTAGCACCTGCGGCCAGCAGGCGAAGAGGGGGATTTCGGTGTGGCGCACGGTGCCGGCCCGCGGCGGCACCACCAACTCGTAGTCCAGTCCGTCGGTGCCGCGCTGCACGACGCGCGCGACCGTCTGGAGCTGCGGACCCTGGATCAGGCGGTCGGGGTAGATGTCGCCGGGGGTCCAGTCGAGCGGCTCCGCTTCGGTGAGCGGCGGCGGCGTCACCCGTTCGTCATTGGCGGAGGAGTTGGTGAAGAGGAGGGTTGCCTCGGCGAAGTGGGTGGAGAACTGCGATGCCTGGTCCATGTCGAAGAGCCGCGCGTGCACGGCAATCGTCCGCTTGTCGGACCAGTCGACCGTCTCGGCCTTGATCTTCAGCCGCTTGGACGGGCGTTCGAAGCCGACCCATTGCTGCGCGCGGATGTTGACCGCCTGCGCCAGCCGCTTGCGCGGCACGAGGCGGCGCGCCGCCTCGGCCATGAGTTCGAGGGCGGTGGTGATGGTGAGCACGGTGAAGCCGAACAACCGCGTGTCGCCCTCTCCGGAACGGTCGGTCCCCAGCGAACACGCGCGCATGAACGGATAGTCGTCCGGCGAGAGCGTCTTCTCAAGCTCGATGGCGGCGCCGGCCGTCTCCGCCACCACCTGGGAGGCGACCAGCATCGGGCCGTCGGCGCCGAAGTCGCTGCGACGGGCCTTGGCGGGCGCGGTGAAGAGGCGCGCCAGTTTGCCGGGGTGCCCGCCGATCGTGAACGGGAGGTCGAACGGACGCAGCTCGGGCAGCGCGGCCGTCAGGCGCACCGCCTGCGCGGGTCGCGTCCGCACCGCCTCGGGGTGGTCAAGGTTGAGCAGGCGCGATCCGCGGTGGCGGTGCAGCATGGAGAGATCGCAGGCGACCCCGTGCGACGCGAGCTGGCCCAGCACATGGTGGAGCTGCGCCATGTCGGAGCGGTGGATGCGGTTGGCGGCGAGGGCGAGATGGGGGCGCCCCGACAGCTGCTCTTCGATCTGCGGCGCCAGCAGGCCGCGGGCGCCGACCTCGAGGAAGATGCGGACACCGTCGGCATACATCCGTTCGATCGTCTGGTCGAAGCGCACGGTCTGCGTCCACTGTTCGAGGCAGGCGGCGGCGATGTCGGGCGCCCGGCCTTCGACGACCGAAGCGGTGGCGCACGAATAGAGCGGCAGGGTGGGCGCGCACGTGATCCAGGTCGAGAGGTGCTGCGCGATCGGGGGCAGCCCGTGCGCGAACCAGGGCGTGTGGCCGGGGAGGCGGCTCTGCATCACCGTATGGCGGATGCGGCTCTGTTCGAGCCGGGTCCGGAACTCGGGGGCGATGCCGGGGGCGACCGCCAGCAGGCGGAACGAGGGTCCGTTCTGCATAGCAAGCGCCACCCGTCCGGGATCCGCGGCCAGCCAGGCGTCGGTCTTCTCCCGGGCGCCGGCGCCCTCGACGGCGAGGATCACCGCCTCGGGGATGCGGACGTGGTTGTCGAGGTGCGAGAGGAGGGTGATGCCGTCGCGCAGCATGGCGATGCGGCGCACCCGCGAGAGGTCGCCGTAGCAGCCGGCGGTCTCGAGGGCGGCCAGATCGCCGATGCTGTGGCCGACCACCGCGTCGGGGCGGATCTCCAGGCGGGCGAAAAGCCGGGCGAGGGCGGTGTTGGCGGTGTGCGCCGCCAGCATGGCGCCCGTCAGCGTGGTGAGCGGATTGCCGGCTTCGGCGCGCAGGGCGGGGGTGGCGGGAAAGACCCATTCGCTCATCAGGAACATGTCGGGGTAGCCGGCGCAGGCGTCGTCGGTTTCGTCGAACGCGGCACGGCACCAGGGGAAGGCGATGCAGAGGCCGCTCAGCATGTGCGGATAGGGGGAAAGCTCGCCTGGGAAGACAAAGGCGATGCGGCCGCCGCTCTGCGCCAGGCGTTCGCGGGTGTAGTAGACGCCCGATTTGTCGCGGATGCGGGCGGCGCCTTCGCGCAGCCTGCGCTCGGTGGTGCGCAGCTTTTCGCACAGGTCGGCCACCGACGTCGCGACGACGGCGGCGACCACCGGCAGGTGGCGCGCCATCAGCGCCGTGGTGAAGGCCACATCGGCGAGCGACGCGGTCGGCGCCTGGTCCAGAAAAGCCAGCAGCCGCGCCACGGCCGCGCCGAGCGCCTCGTCCGACGGGGCGCCGACCAGGCAGAGTTCGGAATCGAAGACCGGCTTGGCCGGCTGGCGGGGATTCATGTTGCCTCCGGCTGCTCTTCCAGCAGGCAATGGGCGGCGAGACCTTCGCTGTCCCACACGGTGACGCCCGCGCGCCGCGGTGCGAGGTTGCGGCTGCAGATCCACGGACGCGGTTCCCCCGGCAGGTAGTACGGCACGCGCGGCGCCGTCAGCCGCGGGTGCGGCGGCGCGGCGACGATGGCCGGCGGGATGATCCGCTGCGTCAGCGCCCAGGCGGCCTTGCAGACGCCGGCCATGCCGGCGGCGGCGAAGGTGTGGCCGAGCGAAGCCTTGGTGGTTCCGAGCGCGAGCCGCGGCTGGAATCCCCTGCGTTCGCCGAACACGTCGCACAGGGTCTCCAGCTCGGCCGTGTCGTCGGCGGGGATGCCCGTGCCGTGGGTCTCCAGATAGGTGCAGGTGTCGGGGGCGGCCGCCGCCTGGCGGAAGGTGTCGCGGATGGCGCGGCCGAGGATGTCGCGCATGGCGTTTGGCTGCGCCGGCGCCGCGCCCGAGGCGAGGGTGACGCCCTTGATCAGCGCGTAGATCCGCTCGCCGTTCCGCTCCGCGTCGGCGCGCCGCCGCAGAACCAGCACGCCGCCGCCCTCGCCGGGAAGCGTCCCCGCCGCATCGCGGCAGAAGGGGAGCGGGGCCTCGCCGGCCGTGAGGGGGTGCAGGGCGGCGAGGCCGAAGAGGGCGCTGAGTGGAATCGGGCCCTGGAGGGCGGCGGCGATCGCCAGGTCGCCGCGGTGCAGGCGCAGATCGTCCGCCGCGGCGCGGATTGCCGCCAGTGCCGAAACGCTGCCGGCGTTCACGACCATGGCCGGACCCGCAAATCCGAAGCGGCCCGCGATGTGCGCGGCGAGGGCGTGCGGAAACGCATGGCCGACGAGCGGCGCGGAAACCGGCGGCAGCGCCTGCTGAAACTGCTTGCGCAAGGCGTTGCGGTCATGGTCCGGCGCACCGGCGAAAAACCGCTGCAGCAGGGCGGCGGTCTGCTCGGCGAACGAGGTCTGCATCAGCCAGGAGGAGGCGGCGGGCGTGAACGGGGGGGCGTACCCGACCGACAACGCCACGTGCCCGAGCGCGGCGCTGCGCAGGGTGAAGCCGGCGTCCCGCAGCGCGTCGGCGATCAGTTGCGCGAGGAACAGCTCGTCGGTGTTCTCGCCCGCAACGTCCCCCGCGGCGAGCACCGGGAGGTCGGGGTCGACCGCGTAGAGGTCGTGCAGATAGCCGCCGCGAACCGTCGGCAGGCGGTCGAAGCGGCGCGCCGCCGGATCGACCGCGCGCGCCGCCGCCGGATCGGCATGGTCCGAAAAATCGACGCGGCACTCCATCGCCTGGTCCCAGAGCGCGGCCGGGCCGGAGACGCCGGCGAAACGGCACCCGAGTCCGACGATCACGATTTCGTCAGCGTCTTTGGCGTGGGGGGACATGGTCAGGCGTGGGGCGGCGCCGGCGCGCGGGCCGGCTTCATGCCGAAGCTCTGCCCGGCGCCCGGGAAGGTCCCGTCGCCAACCTCCTGTGAATAGGCCGCGAAGGCGTGCCGCATCGTCGCGGCGAGATCGGCGTACCGTTTGGCAAAGGTCGGCTGGAAGGTGTCGATCAGCCCCAGCATGTCGTGGTAGACGAGGATCTGCCCGTCGCAGAAGGGGCCGGCGCCGATGCCGATGGTCGGCACCGGGACCGCTTCGGTGATCGTGCGCGCGAGGGGCGCGGGAATGCATTCGAGGACGACGGCGAAGGCGCCCGCCCCGGCGAGAGCGACGGCGTCGTCCAGCAGGCGGCGGGCGTCGTCCTCCCGCTTGCCCTGCACCTTGAAGCCGCCGAACTGGTTGACCGACTGCGGCGTCAGCCCGAGGTGGGCCAGCACCGGGATGCCGCAGTCGGTGAGCCGCTCGACCCGGCGCACGCGGCTGCCGCCCCCCTCGATCTTGACGGCGTCGGCGCCGCCTTCCTGGATCAGGCGGCCCGCGTTGGCCAGCGCCTGTTCGTCCGAAATCTGGTAGGTGAGGAACGGCATGTCGGCGACCACCAGGGCGCTGGCCGCCGCCCGCGCGACGGCGGCGGTGTGGTGGAGCATCTGGTCCAGCGTCACCGGCAGGGTGTTGGCGTAGCCGAGCATCGTGTTGCCGAGGGAGTCGCCGACCAGGATCAGCGGAATGCCCGCCTCGTCCATGATGCGCGCGGTGGTGTAGTCGTACGCCGTCAGGCAGGGGAGCTTCCGGTTCCCCTTCGCCTCGCGGATTTTCGCGGTCGTCCACGTTTTCATGCCGTCCATGGTAGCACAGTCGGCCAAAACGGCAAGAGGTGATCGGCGGTGCTTGAACCGTGCTGGTGGAGCGGCTATCATGGCGCCATGACACAGGCTGTGATTTTTGACATGGATGGCGTGCTCTGCGATTCGGAGCCCTTTATCTGCGAGGCCGCGGTGGCCATGTTCCGTCTGCGCCACGGCGTGACGGTGACCGCCGCCGACTTTCATCCCTTCACCGGCATGGGAGAGGACCGGTTTCTCGGCGGCGTCGCCGAAAAAGCCGGCGTCTCCCTCGACATCGAGGCCGACAAGCGCTTCACCTACACGCGCTACCTTGAGCTCATCCGCGGACGCCTGCAGCCGCTCCACGGCACGGCCGCGTTCATCGGCGCCTGCCGCGCCCGCGGCCTCAGGCTGGCCGTGGCGAGCAGCGCCGACCGGATGAAGGTCGCCGGCAACCTGGAACAGCTCGGCCTGGCGCACGGAACGTTCGATGCGGTGATCGACGGCTCGATGGTCGCGCGCAAGAAACCGGAGCCCGACATCTTCCTGGTCGCGGCCGAGAAGATCGGTGTACCGCCCGCGGCGTGCCTCGTGTTCGAAGACGCCGTCTCGGGGATCCGCGCCGCCCGCGCCGCGGGGATGCGGGCCATCGGCGTGCGCAGCTCGTTCGACGACGCGGCCCTGCGCGCCGCCGGCGCCTGCGCGACCGTCCGCGACCTCGCCGAGGCGGAGCCGCTGATCCGGTGAGGCATGCAAAACGCCTCGCGACACGGGCGTCCCGCCCGTGACTGGGGGGCACGTGGCATGGGCGCCGCGCCCGTGGACCACGGGCAAGATGCCCGTGCCACACCCGTATGGTACCCGGGCGCTGCAACGCCTCAACGGCTTCCCGCAGCCGATCGCTTGCGCTTCAGCATGACCGCTTCGGCGTGGCCGGGCACGACCACCCGTTGCGCGGGATACTTGACGCGCAGGTAGTCGACGAAGCCGGCCACCGGAGCGGCGTTTCCCTTCATCGCGTCGATCAATGGATGCGGCGTCACCATGGCATGTAGGTGTAGGGGTCCATGCCGACGGTCATCGGTTCGATGTAGGGGCTGAACCCGGGGTCGGCGACATCGGGGATCAGATCCTCCACCGGCGGCAGGTCGGGCGGGGGCTCGGTCGGCGCCTGCAGCTGCTGGGCCACGACGAGGTCGCCGGGGTTGTCGATCTGCAGCCAGAAGAGATGCCCGTTGCTGCCCGCCGCGACCGTGGCCACGATTTCGTTCCAGCCGGCCTTCAGGGGAACGCTCCGTTTGATGTTGAAGTTGATGTCATGGCCGTGGTAGCCCGCCTTTGACTTGTCGATCTCCTTGCTGTTGACCACGATCTTGAACCACCAGTCGGCGCCGAAGCCGAAGGCCGCCGTGCGGGCCCGCGTGCTCCAGACCCAGGTCACGCCGACGGCGCTCTGCCGAATCTTGACGCCGTAGATCTTGCCCCAGTCGTTCAGTCCGTTCAGTCCGAGGCCGTTCGCCGAATCGGTCGGCATCCGCCAGCGCGCCAGCGTGCCGTCCGGCTGCCGCCATTCGTACGAGGGGTCGCGGTGGGTGGCGGCTGCGTCGATTTCGGCGCGGTGGACCGTCGAGGTCTCGTGCACCCCCTCAGGCATCGGGAATGGCCCCAGCACCATCCAGTAGTTGATCGGAACGTCTGGCTTGCCCGGCTTGATGTCGAACAGCCGCTGCACGAGCGCATCCGAGCTGCGGAGCCCCGCGTTGGCCAGGACCACGCTGTGCAGCCGCGCGACCTGCCAGCGGGTGCGGTTGCGGTTGAGGGCCAGGCGCGCGTCGCTCATGATGGCGGGCGCGTTCGCGACCGTGTCGCGGACCGCCTTGGCCGCCGTGATCTCCGTGAACCGCGCGGGATCGGCCTGGAACAGGAGGATCCGTCCCTTGCCCGCGGGGAGCACGCCGGCAAAGCCGTCGAGCAGCGGGACGTAGACCGGGTCCGCGGAGGCGACCCGCACCAGATCGACGGCCGACCGCCAGTGGAGGTTCTGCGGTCCCGCGCCGCGCAGCATCGGATGATCGGTCGGCGCGAGGTTGCCGGACGGGTAGCGGACCGGCTCGGCGCGCAGCCGCCCGCCGAAGAACGGATCGGCCAGCAGCGCTGCATCGGCGTACAGCACGATCAGGTCGCCGCCGCGCGCAACGAACGCCTCGATCTCGGCGCGCCGGGCGGCGAACGCCGCGGCGTCGGCGGCGGTCGCGACGACGCTGTGGGAACGGGAATCGAGACGGCCGTCGACCGTTTCGGCGGCGAAGCCCAGGCGGGTGATGTGTTCGGCCGTCGACGCGCTCAGGCAGGCGGCCGTCCGCCACTCCGGCGGCGGCAGCGGTTCGCCCAGATAGCGGATCAGATTGGCCGCGGCGCGGTCGGCGCCCGGTTCGACGCCGATGCGGCCGGTCAGGTCCAGCTGGCAGAAAAGGAGTTCGCCGCGCCCGTGGCGCCACCGGACCAGCGGCGTGTAGGAGAGGTCGAACTCGCCGTCGATGAAGGTCTCGAAAGGGCCACAGTGCGGCGTCTCGATGATCGCCGACGCGACATTGCCGCGCGTGCTGATGCGCGAGGTGCGCGACGAGACGGGGATGCGGTCGAGCACCGGGCCGGCGCTGAACAGGGTGGCGTGGCCGCGCCAGTCGCGCAACAGGTCGGCGGTGAGGCCGTCGGCGAGCGGGTGCCCCGGCTGCCGCGCGAAAAGCTGGCGCGGCCCGCGGTCCTCGTGGCGCAGGCCGATCTTGTCGAGGTCGCTGCAGTGCTGCTCGAAGAAAACGACGCGCAGTCCGCGCGCGACCTCGTCCGCCGTGAACGGCAGCTGCTTCAGGCCGCGCAGCGCGCGCCGTCCCATCAGCAGCACGCGTCCGGCGCGCGCGGCGCCGGGGATCAGGGGTTTGGTGCGCACACCCAGCGCCGCCAGTCCGGGCGCCGTCTCGCCGTGGGGGTCGAACAGCAGGAAGGGGGTTTTCCCACGGTGTCCGGGGGCCTCCGGCCGCGGGTACACGGCGAGGGCAAACGTGTCGTTGGTCAGCGGCGAACCGTCCGCGTGCGCGACGTCGAGGCGCAGGTCGAGCGCCGCCGTCGCGGCGCCGGCGGGGAGGGTGAAGGCGAACGGTTCGCAGACGCGCGAGAAGGGACTGACGCGCGGCCGCAGCACCCCGCCGGCCACGACGGCGCCGCCGTCGCGGCCGCGTACCTCCCAGCGGGCGGTCCACGTCTCGGTGGTGTGCTGGTCGTTGATGCCGAGCACCGTCTTTTTGACGACCTCGCCGGCGTAGAAATTGTGGTCCTTGAGGGTGATGTCGCCGGCCGGTCCGCCGATCCACGCCATGGCGGGCTGGCGCAGGTGATAGGCGGCCTGGGTCATCAGCGGGTTTCTTGCCGCGCTGCCGGGCGAGCCGAGGGCGCCCGCCCAGTGCTGGAAGCCGATGCCGCAGTACCGCCAGACGCGCCCGCCGCGCAGAAGGGTCTCGGCGCGGTAGCGGTCCATCAGCGGGTAGCCGCTCTCGTCGTAGCTCCAGCTTCCCTTGTTGAGGTAGTTGAAGGTGTGGCGGTAGGCGTCGCTTTCGGCGGCGTAGGCGGCATCGCCCGCCAGGCGCGCGGCGAACTCGGCGGCATAGGGGGTGCCGCCCTTGTCGAGGTCGACGTTGAAGGTGGAGAGCAGCCCCTCGTGGGTCATCCAGGGGCGGTCGCCCTTGGCGACCCATTCGAGCGGCCAGTCCTCGACCTCCTGGATCGGCATGTGGTTGGGGTAGAAGTTGCCCGACCCGATGTCGCCGCCGCGCGGGCCGCCGTGGAAATAGTAGAGGCGGGTCGGATCGGTCGCCTTGCCGACCAGATAGGAGCGGGTCGTGCCGGTGTTGGTCCAGTCCATGTTGGCCGCCCGGCCCATTTTCTCGGGGCCGAAGTCGGAGCAGTTCCCGGGCGCGTTGATGCCGAGGCCGTAGACCACGATCGAGGGATGGTTCTGGAAGCGCCGGTAGTAGTGGCGGGCCCACCGCTGGTAGTCGCGGAAGACCTCGGGGTCGGCGAGGTTGAGGTCGTGGTGCACCAGTCCGATCGCCGACAGCGCCACGCCGAGCTCGTCGCAGATCCGCGCCAGATCGCGGTTGTCGACGATGAAGCGGAAGAAGTAGGGACAGGCGTCCTGCACCGCGGTCACCCCCGTCGCGGCCAGCGCGCCGATCATCTGCAGGGAGTCGGCCGATGCGGGAACCGGGCAGTAGAGGTGGTGGTTCAGGTAGATCAGCCGCCCCTGCGTCCAGATCTCGCGCACGCCGAAACGGACCGGATCGGAGCGGTCGACGACCGCGCCCGCGGCGGTCAGCAGCGTCGCCTGCCCGTAGTAGAGGTTCGGTTGCAGGAGGTCCCACAGGCGCAGCGCGGTTGCCGGAATCGAACACTCATAGCGGTTTTCGCCCGCGCCGGTGGCGCCCAGCGCGGCCTCGTGCGTCGCCACCGGTTTGTCCGCTCCCGGCTCGTAGACGTCGATCCGGCAGATCAGGTCGCCGCGCGCCGCCGCCGCGTGGAAGGTCACGAGCGGGTCGATCCGCGCGCCGCCGCGCACGAACGTGCGGTACCAGACGTCGTCCACGGAGGCCTCGCGGGGCAGGCTCTCCATCCGGAACTCGTCGGCGGGGCCGAAGATGCCCGTGGGCCCGGCGTGGTGGCCACCGAATTCGGCGAAGGCGCGGACGATGCGGTCGAGCGTCTTGAGGCCGCTGCCCGCGCGCCCGGCATAGATGCGGATAACGGCCTCGCTCCCCGGCGTCACCGCCTCCGTGAGATCCAGCGCGCCGCCGTAGCCGGGAATCTCGCCGATCTCCTTGCCGTTGACGGTGATGCCGACGCCGTACCGGGCGCGCGGCACGCGGATGACGGTCCGGCGCCCCTGCCACTCGGCCGGCACGACGACCGCGCGCTCGAACCAGACCCCCTGCACGGCGGTTTCGGGTTTGGCGCGGTCGGACGGCGCGGGGAGGGTGATCGGCTTGGGGAGGTCGAAGGTCTTGGTCTCCCAGGCGTCTCCCGGCGCTGCGGCGGGGACGGTCACGTAGTGTACGCGCCAGGCGCCGGCGAGCGGGAGCCGCGGGCGGCCGGGAGGGCCGGCGAACGCGGTGTTGTTGGTCTCGACGGCGGACGCGGCGAGCGTCATCAGGAGCGCGGCGGCGCGGATGAGATGCGTGCGTGTCATCGGTCCTCGTTTTCTCGTGTGGATGCCGGAAGGTTCCAGGTTTACGCGGACCGGCACCGTGGCGTTTCCTGTCGCGAAGCCAACCAGAGCCAACCAGGGTGACGGCCTAACCTCAGGGTCGGTCAAGGTATACACTGCTGGCGGGAAACCGTCAATCCCCGGGCGCATGGCATCTGATGCGGTTGAGGCCAACCGATTACGATTCAGGCGCCGCTTGCGCCAAGGCCGGCCGGGCGGTATGCTTGTCCCATGCCGCAACCACCGCGAGTGAATGAGCGGGTCGCCGACCGCGATTTCAAATACTACATCTTCGACTGGGACGACAACATCCTGATGATGCCGACGCGCATCCATCTCGAGAAACGGCAGCCCGACGGCACCTGGGTGCCGCACGCCGTCTCGACCGCCCTCTTCACCGTGATCCGGCGGGACGCCGACACCTACCGCCCGCCGCGGAACGACTGGGAACTGGCCTTCCGCGAGTTCCGCGACTTCGCCGGCCAGCCCGAGAGCGGGTTTCTGCAGGACACGCGCGCGGCGATCGAGGCGGTCCTCTCCGGGACGTCTCCGCCGGCGCCCAGTTTCCGCACCTTCCGCAAAACCCTGGTCGAGGGGCGCCTCTTCGCCATCGTCACCGCCCGCGGCCACGCCAGCGAAACGCTGCGCAAGGGGGTCCGCCTCTTCATCGACCTCGTGCTGACGCCCGGCGAGCGCGAGACGATGCTGGCGAACCTCCGCGGCTACCGCCATTGCTACGACGGTCTGAACACCTTCGGCACCGACGAGGAGGAGATCGACCACTACCTCGGCCTCAACCGCTACCACGCCGTCACCTCGCCGACCTTCAAACAGTGGATGGCTGATGAAGCCCCCGCGGGCGACACGGCCAGCTCCGAGAGCCGCAAGCAGTTCGCCATCCGCGACTTTGTCGAGCACGTGATCCGCATCCTGCAGCGGACCGGGCAGCCGCTCAGGCGCCCCGTCAGCGTCGGGTTCTCGGACGACGACCCCGCCAACGTCGCCGCCGTCGAGAGCTACATCCGCACGGTGCTCGCGCGCCACTTCCCCGGCGTGAAGTTCTGCGTCTACGACACGTCGGACCCCGACAGCGCCAACGGCCGCAAGATCGTGGTCTCGGGGCAGTTGGACCTTTTCTAGGAAAACAGAGGGTTCAGGGTTCGGGGTTCAGGGTTGAGGAGGCGTTTCGTTCTGAACCCTGGCGTCCTGAACCCTGTTACCCGGCGCTCGCCTGGGTTTTGCCGCCGAGTTCACGCGGATCGGCCGCGTAGTGGATGTCGGTGACAAACCGTCCCGACATTCCCTCGCCGAACGCCGCGGTCAGCCGCAGCGGCCGGGAGCAGCCGAGCAGGCGGATCTTGAACAGGTGCGCGCGCCCGCCCGCGAGCCGCACGGGAATGGCGCCGCCGCCCTCCACGCGGTGGAACGACGGCACCGCCCGCTGGCGGCCGTGGTAGTTGAGCACCTGCGCGCCGTCGAGCCAGGCGGTCACTCCCGTG
>CAYVKQ010000044.1:0-14997 GCA_964451945.1 uncultured Lentisphaerales bacterium | reverse complement strand
GATGCGTCGGCCACTGCATGCGGCGGCGGCGGCGGCGGACGGATCGCCGTCTGGCGCAACCGGGGCGACGCGATCGACGTCTCCGTGGCGGGCGGTCCCGGCAAGAACAACGACATCGCCGGCGAGCCGGGGACGGTCTATTGGGGGACGATCCCCGACGGCGGCACGGTGCTCGTGCTGCGGTAGGAATTTCAAAAGAAAGGACGCATCATGAACAGCACATGGAAACAGATTTCGCTTTTGCTTGGCACAGCCCTCTTTGGCGCTACGGCGTTGGTGGCCGCGCCGCCGGAGAAGACGCCGCCGGAGTGGGGGAAGCCCTTCAACTATCTCTACTACGGTGACACCCTTACCGTTCCCGCCATGCAGAACGCGCGGGCGCTGAACGACGGCCGGACCGACAACGCCGTAGCCCTGCAGGGCGGGGGCGAAGCCGGTTCGGAACTCGCATTCCGCTTCCCGAAGGAGACGGCCGTCACGATGGTCCGCTTCCAGCAGACGGGCCAGGGGGCAAGCCGCTACCGGCTGCTCGCCGCCACGGCCGCGGACGGCGCGTTCGACACGGTGGTCGCCGACCGCACCGACGAGGAGGTTCTCGCCGACCAGTGGATCGAGCTGCCCGTCAACCGCACCGTGTTCGGCCTGAAGTTCGTCGCCGTCGCCGGCCGGATCGGCTACCGCTCCAGTTTCCCGGTGCTGCGCGAGCTGGAGATGTACAGCACGGACGCGATCCCGGCGCGGGTGCCGGTGCGCGGCGGCGCGGCGGTCCGCAACAGCCGTTACGCGCCGCTGCCGCTGCTCGACGTGCGCAACGTCGACATCCGCGTCTGCACAGACGTCTGGAACTACGGACTCGACCAATGGGAGAAGGTCCGGGCGGAGACGGCGCTTCCCGAATGGCACGGCTACCGCAGCGTGGTCGCCATGCTCCAGGAGCTCGATGTAAACAGCGTGCGCCTGTTCGACGAAACCCTGTGCGGCAAAAACGCGCGGTTGCCGTTCGTGAGCAAGCTGCTGCCTGCCGAGCGGACGCGCGACTGGATGCGGCCGCTGACCGACGCGCTGAAGGCCGACGGCTACGCCCTCTACTACTTCACGCACGCGTGGAAACCGCCGTTCCAGGTCGAGGAGAAGATGGCGCCGTCGCCGTGGTGCCGCTGGGACTATCCCTACCACCAGAGCGACACGCTCGTCGGCATCAACGAGCACTACCAGCACGTCTACCCGTGCGTGATCTGCGACGACGACTTCCGCGTGAAGTGGACGCAGATGATGCGCGACGCCCTCGTCAACGGCGCGGCGGGCATCTACCTCATGCCCGACGAATACTTCTTCAAGGGCCACAACCTCTCGGCCGTGGACTGTCCATCCTGCCGCCGCGAGTTCAAGAAGATGTTCGGCTACGACGATCTGCCGAAGGCGAAAAAGCCCGAAAAGGGAACCAACGCCGACGGCCAGGTCACGATGGCGGTTCCGGACGACACCGAGCAGTTCCGCAAGTGGAAGCTCTTCGAGTACGCCAAGCTGGCCGAGCTGTTCGCGGCCGTCGGACGCGACTTGCGCAAGGAGTTCCCGCGCGCGCAACTGGTGAACAACGACAACCAGGCCACCTTCGACGGCGGGCGCCTCGAACACACGATCGCCAGCGACATGATCTGGCGGGGCTCGCCGGCCGACCTGGCCCAGGTCTACGGCAGCGCAGGGCTCGGTCCGGCCGCCACCCACATCGCCTTCATCAAGCGCTTCGAGGCGGCCGCCGGCAGAGACAAGCTGCTCGCCTCGTGCGGCTGGGGTTCGGCCGATGCCAACCGGCCGGCGGCGACGATTGCCGGGCTCGTCGCCCAGACGATGCTCGGCGCCAAGGCGGTCGAGGTCTACCGGCTCAACTACATGTACATGAAGGAGGGGGTCAGCGTCTACAAGCGTGCGTTCCGCATGATCCGCCTGCTGGAGAAGTGGGGTCTCGCCGAGGCCGAAGTCCCCGACCTTGTCGGTCTGCTGATCAACCGCGCCGGCGAAGACTGGTACTACACCAAGGTCAATCCGCTCACCGCCGCCGCCGCGTCGGGCGAGAAGGTCGATTTCTACCTGCACCTGGCCGACGAATCGATCAACAAGGTCATCGCCTCGGGCGCGAGCGACGACCGCCAGCGCCTGCTGCTGCAGGAGCGCTTCCGCGGCTACGGCGCGCGCCGGACGATGGAGTCGATGCTCTGCGAAAACGGCGTTCCCTACAAGGCGCTCTGGACCGAGCGTCCCGACAACATGAATGACCTCAAGCGCTTCCGCGTGCTGGTCGCGCCGTTCCAGTACTCGCTGTCGCGGGAGGCGTTCGCCGAGATCAAGGCCGCCGTCGACGCCGGAACCCGGCTGATCGTGTTCGAGCAGAACGCGCCGACCGACGAATACGGCGTTCCGCACGAAAAGCCGCTGCTCGCCGAACTGGAGGGCCACGCCAACGTCACGTTCGTCAAGGAGAGCCTCTCCGACAACAGCGCCAACCGGAAGTGGCAGGCGGCGCAGCGGAACCTGCTGGCGAAGGCGCTTGAAGGAAGCG
The DNA here is from genome assembly GCA_964451945.1 of uncultured Lentisphaerales bacterium. Classification (GTDB taxonomy): domain Bacteria; phylum Verrucomicrobiota; class Kiritimatiellia; order RFP12; family JAAYNR01; genus JAAYNR01. Next base: position 12,440 of record CAYVKQ010000044.1, on the reverse strand, counting down.
GCTACGAATTCAACAACAACGGCGCGGACGTCGCCTATCTTGCGACGGCCCTGCCGCGGGACAAGGGCTTCCTGCTCTATCTCTGCAACTTCGAGCCCCGCGGCGGCGAGGCCGCGCGCGTCTCCTTCCAGCTTCCCCTCGCGGGCGCCTACCGCATGGAGACCTACTCCTCCGACACGCACGAGCTGAACGCCAACCGGATCGACGGCGCGGAGACGCTGACGGCGGAGGCGCTCGCCGGCAAGCCGCTGCAGGTGGAACTCTCGCCGCAGGAGGTGAAGCTGATGCGGATCTTCCGGTAGAGGGTTTTCCCTGAACCGGTTTGCGTTTGGCGCGTTTAACATGCTATTTACTCGTGCGACAGGAGAATGGCATGACGGGTGCAAGGGGAGTGTGCGCGGCGGCGGCGCTCGGGCTGGCCGCGGCGGTTCATGGCGCCGACGGCGTGGTCGATCTGGGAACGCTAGCCGTCCGGTCTTCGCGGCTGGAGCGGTCGCTGACCAATACGGCGGCGGCGGTGAGCGTCGTCGACGCGCGGCGCATCGCCGAGTCGGGGGCGCTGACCATCGACGCCGCCCTCGCCGGTGTTTCGGGACTGGACCGGCAGAGCCACGCCCTCCCCGGCGCCGGGGTCAAGGTCGACTTCCGCGGCATGACCCCCGACTTCGGCAGCAAGAGCGCGGTGGTGGTCTCCGAAGGGCGCCGCCTGAACGAGGCGTTCCAGGGGGGCGTCGAGTTCGGCCAGGTGCCGGCGTGGTCGGTCGAGCGGGCGACAGTCTTCAAGGGGCCGGCCTCCTACGCCTACGGCTCGGGCGCCATGAGCGGGTTGATCGACTTGGAGATGAAGAGCGGCCGCAATCGTACGCCGTTCGGTGAAACCCGCGCGGCGGGGGGAAACTACGGCACCTTCGAGGGGTTTCTCGCCGGCGGCGGCCAGTTCGACGCCCTCGATGCCTACGCGCTCGCCGGACACGTGCAAACCGACGGCTACCGTCCCTATCGACGGTTGCCGCGCCTCGCATGGCGGGCGCAGGATTTCTTCGCCAACCTCGGCTGGGCGCCCGACGAGAACGACGCCTTCCGCTTCCTGACCGGCTATTACCACGGCCGCGGCAACGACCGCGAGGGCGACCGCACCGTGAGGCGCTCCTACCAGACCGGTTCCTGGGACCACGCCTGGGACGCCGACCGGCAGAACGTGCTGCAGCTGCGCGCCCACACCACGCGCGAGCACTCGACCTACGACATCGGCCCCTACTGGCCGCCCCTCTCGCTCTTCCCGATTCCGCTGATCGCACGCGACTACTGTCTGCGGACGTCGGGCGCCGACGTCTCCGAGACGTGGCGCCCGCGCGAATGGGCAAGCCTGCTGCTGGGCGGCGACTTCCGCCAGGAACGGGCCGGCCTGCGCGACAGCGGCGGCAACGCCACGTATACCGAAAATGTCTGGGGCGCCTTTGCCGAGGCCGACCTGACACCCGCCGAACGCTGGCTCGCGACGTTCGGCCTGCGCCTCGACAAGAACGAGTCGTTCGACGCCGAGCTGAGTCCGAGGGCGGCACTCCTCTACCGCCTCGGCGGCGGCGCCGACCTCTACGCCTCGGTCGGCAAGGCTTTCCGCACGCCCGGCTTCTCCGACCGCTACATCGACACCACCTCGGTCCGCTGGCTGCCCAACGGACTGGTCGCCTTTCCCTACCGGGGAAACCCCGATCTCGACCCCTCGACGGTGATCGCCTATGAACTCGGGGTGCGCCAGAAGATCGGCGACCGCCTCCAGTGGAGCGGCGCCGTGTTCTACAACGACATCGACGACGCCTTCGACTTCTTCAACGGCGCCATCGAGAACGCCGCCGAGAGCCATACGCTCGGGGTGGAGCTGCAGGGGACTTGCGCCCTCGGCCACGGGTTCGAGGCGACCGCCGATTTCTCGTATACCGAGGGCGAGATCGACCGGCATCTGAACCCCGCCCTGCACGGCAACACCATCGCCAACCTGGCGCCGGTGAAGGCAGGCGCCGGTCTTGCGTGGCGCAACGAGCGGCAGTCGCACGGCATCTCTTTCCGCTTCGAGGACGAACGCTACGCCGACGGTGCCAACACCGCCATGCTGGACCGCCACTGGACCGTCGATTGGAACAGCCGCTTCACTGTGACCGACGCGCTGGCCGTCACGCTGTCCGTGGGCAACGTCTTCAACGAGGACTACCGCGTCTACGACCATATCTCGGCCGCGGGCTATCCCGCCGCCGGCCGCCGCGTGATGGTCGGAGTCGAAGGCAAATTCTAGGGTTCCCTTTCCCCGGTGTTTCAGCATAAAATGCACCCATTGGGACGGGCCCGTTGTTCCAGCGCGCAGGCGCGGGGCCCGCAAGCGGTGAAACATCATTTCCCGGGGTGTTGCCATGGCGGTTGCCACATGCACGGTTTGTCCGCATCACTGCGTGTTGAAGACGGGGCAGACGGGACGCTGCCGGGTGCGGCGGAATGTGGGCGGAACGGTGACGTCGCTGACCTACGGACATCCCTGCGCCGTCAATGTCGATCCGATCGAGAAAAAACCGCTCTTCCATTTCCTGCCGGGGACCCGGACGTTCTCGATCGGCATGGCGGGATGCAACCTTAACTGCCTCGACTGTCAGAACGCCGAGATCTCGCAGCACGGCCCCGCGGGGCTGCCCGCCTACGAATTGCCGCCGCGGGCCGTGGCTGCGGCGGCGGCCGAGGCGGAATGCCCCTCGGTGTCGTACACCTACACCGAGCCGCTGGTGGCGTCGGAGTACGTGTGCGACTGCGCCGAGGCCTGCCGCGGCGCCGGCCTGCGCAACATTCTGGTCACGGCGGGCTACGCGACCGCGGAGACCGTGCGCGCCCTCGCCCGGGTGATCGACGCGGCGAACGTCGACATCAAGTCGATGTCCGACGCCTTCTACCGCGACGTCTGCGGCGTCGCCTCGGTCAAACCGGTGCTCGACAGCCTGGTGATCTGGCGCGAGGCGGGCCTCTGGATCGAAGTCACCTGTCTGCTGGTGCCGACCCTGAACGACAGCGACGCCGCGCTGCAGGAACTCGCCGTCTGGATCAAGGCCAACCTGGGGGCGGAGACGCCGCTTCACTTGTCGCAGTTCTTTCCGACGCACCGGCTGACCCATCTGCCGCCGACGCCGGTGGAGACGCTGTTGCGCGCCCGCGACCGCGCGCGGGAGGCGGGACTGCACCACGTCACCATCGGCAATGCCGAAGTGGCGGGGGGCGGCGACACCCTGTGCGCCGGGTGCGGCACGCCGCTGGTGCGGCGGCGGCGGTTCACCGTGCTTGAAAACCGGGTGCAGGAAGGGAAGTGCCCGTCGTGCGGACGAACCGCGGCGGGCGTGTGGAGGTGAGCGATGGAGGAAAAAGCGAACGAACGGGTCTGGCGGAGCCCCCTGGCGGGGCGGTGGTATCCCGGCGAGCCGGAGGCGCTGCGGCGCACCGTGGCGGCGCTGCTGCCGCGTCCCGCGCCGGAACGGGTCGCGGGCGTGCGCGCGGTCATCGTCCCCCATGCCGGCTACGCCTATTCGGGACGCGTCGCGCTGGCGGCCTATGCGCGGCTCGACGCCGGTGCCTATGACCGCGCAGTGGTGATCGGGCCGAGCCACTCCGTCGCCCTGCGCAACCGCCTCAGCGCGCTCGGCGTCGACCGCATCCGCACGCCGCTCGGCGACTGCGTCGTCGACACCGCCTGGCTGCAACGGCTGCGCGGCACGCCGTTTCTTGTGGAGGATCCGCGGGCCCACGTGCACGAACACAGCGACCAGATCCAGTTGCCGCTGCTGCAGCAGCTTTTCGGCGACCGCCCCTGGCGTGTGGCGCCACTGGTCTGCGGCGGGTTCGATCCGTCCGCCGCCGCCGCGTTCGGCGCCGTGCTGCGGGAGGCGCTGGATGCGCGGACGCTGCTGGTGATCAGCACCGACTTCACCCACTACGGGCCGGCGTTCGGCTACGTCCCCTTCGACGACCGCGTGCCGGAACGGCTGCGCGCTCTCGACCACCGCGTCTTCGAGCGGGTGGCGGCGGGCGACGCGGACGGCTTCCGGAGCGTGCTGGAGGAGACCGGCGCCACGGTCTGTGGCGCCCACCCGCTGGCGCTCCTGATCGCCGCGTTCGGCGGGAACGCGACGATCCGCGAGGTCGCCTATGACCAGTCGGGCCGGATGACCGGCGACTGGGCGAATTCGGTGAGCTATCTGAGCGCGTTGGCGACGCGGGAAGAATGATCGGAGGATGATATGCTGGATCAGGAGACACGGACATGGCTGACGGCGCTGGCGCGGCGGACCGTTGACGCGGCGGCGCGGGGAAGCGCCGCCCCCCGCGACGAACCGGAAGCGGTCCCCGCCGGCGCGCGGCAGGCGAGGGGCGGGTTTGTGACGCTCACCCTGCACGGCGACTTGCGCGGCTGCATCGGCGAGATCTTCCCGCGTCGAGAGCTCTGGCGGGTGGTGCGCGAGCAGGCGGTCAACGCCGCCGTGAACGACCCGCGCTTTCCGCCGCTGACCCCCTCAGAGGCGCCGCGCGTGCGGATCGAGATTTCGGCGCTAACCTTGCCTGCGCCGGCGGCGTCGTGGCGCGACATCGTTCTGGGGCGTCACGGGATCGTGATCGAGAAGCAGGGCCGCAGCGCCGTCTTTCTGCCGCAGGTTCCCGGCGAGCAGGGATGGGACCTGGAAACGACGCTGGGCCACCTCTCGCTCAAGGCCGGGTTGCCGTCCGACGCCTGGCGGCGCGACGCGCGCTTTCTGGTGTTCGAGGCCGAGGTCTTCGGGGAGGAAAAATGAAAAGCAAGAATATCGCGCTGCTGATCGACTGCGACAACACCAGCCGCGAGGCGGTCGAGCCGGTCTTGAACGAGCTGGCCAAGTACGGCGTAGTCAACATCCGGCGCGCCTACGGCGACTGGAAAAGCAGCCATCTCAAGCATTGGGAGGAGCACTCGCTGCTTTTCGCGCTCAAGCCGGTGCAGCAGTTCGGCTATACCAAGGGGAAGAACGCCACCGACTCCGCCATCATCATCGACGCCATGGACATCCTCTACACCAACGCGGTCGACTGTTTCGCGCTGATGAGCAGCGACAGCGACTTCACGCCGCTGGTGGTGCGGCTGCTGGAGAGCGGCAAGGAGGTCTTCGGTTTCGGCCAGAAGAAGACGCCGGCGCCGTTCGTCAAGGCGTGCTCGCAGTTCATCTTCACCGAGGACCTGATCACCGCCGCCCGCGAGGAGGAGGAGCCCGATCAGCCGCCGCCCCGGCAGTCCGCGCGCGAAGGAGCGGCGGCCGCCGCCGGCGCGTCCCCGCCGCCGGCCGCGGCCGCGCTCCAGACACGCAAGACCAAGAACGAACTGCGCGGAGACGCCGCCCTCGTGGTGATGCTCCGCCGCGCCTGCGAAAACACCGCCGACGACGACGGCTGGTCGCCCATGGGCCGGGTCTCCGACTACATCAAGAACCTGAAATCGCATGCGTCGCTCAACTACGGCTTCCGGCGCTGGAGCGACCTCATCGAGACCACCGAGCTGTTCGAGATCGAGCGCCGCAATGGCACCGCGATGTACATCCGCGACAAACGGAACAAGACCGCGCCGCCGCCGCGCCGCGCCGAAAAGCCCGCCTGAGGGGGCGAAAAAAGGGTGCGAAAAAAGGGTGCGGAAAAAGGGTTGACAGTTTTCCCCTCCTTCCCGCAAACTTTACAAAAATATCGCTAACGTGCTTCTGCAATCCCACAATGCATACGATGCGGATGCTCGCGGGTGCGGCGGCGTTCGCCCTCTTGCGCTTGGCACGCTTCCGATGCCGAGGTAGGGGGGGAACGCGGGGAAAGGGAGACGGTGAGAAGGGGAGGGGAATGCGGGGAGAGCGATAGGGCATAGCAGAGGAGGTCTGCGATGAACACGACGACACGCGGGTTCACGATCGCGGCGGCTGCGGCCGGAAAAGGGGGGATGATGAAAAGGCACGCGATGCGGATGTTCGCGGGGGCGGCGGCGCTCGCCCTCCTGGCGCCGGGAACGGCGCGCGCGGAGATCACCGGGGGCTATTGGAAGCTGCCCGCGCTGCCGGCGGATGTGCAGGTGGTGGAGTGGATTCATTCCGACGGCAACCAGTGGTTCGACTCCGGCGTCGCGGTCGACGATTACACCCTCGACGCCGACGTTCAGTTTTCCGCCACCTACAGCTCGGCATATAGCATGATTTTCTCGGCCTACAACGGGGAATCGGCCGGCGGCTACCGCGTCCTGTTTTCAAACAGCTCGACCGCCGGGCTGCTGATCACCTGCTACGGCAAATCCGGCGGCGGAAACATGACGATCCCGTCCTACCGGAACGGGATGGTCGCGCACATCCGCAACATGACGCAGTACGGGTTCTCTTATTCGCTGGACGGCGGAGCCGAGTCCTACGTGGCCAACACGTACCCCGTCTCCTCCTTGCCGGGGAACAATCTGATGTTTTTCGGTCAGGGTTTGACCGCGGTCACCGCCTGCAAAATCATCGGCAGCCTCTATCTGGCGCAGGTCCGCAAGGGCGGCGCGGTCGTCCGCAATTTCGTTCCCGTCGTCAGCAATTCCGTCGCGTACGCCTATGATTTGGAGAACGGCGCGTTCTACCGGAATCAGGGGACGGGCGCGTTCACCTACGGCCCCGTCGTCACGAACCTGACGGAGCAGCTCACGGCCGAACAGGTCTACGCGTTCTGCGGCGCCCAGGACCTGCCCACCATCACAAACGCCGGCGGGGTGACCAACGTGACCGCTGGGAGCGCCTGGCTGAACGGCGCGCTCGTCGCGACCGGGACCAGCGCGACCGCGGTGTCGGTCTACTGGGGGACGACCGACGGGGGGACGAACGCGGCGGACTGGGGGGCGGACGCCCATTGGTCCGCGCCGCAGGAACCGGGCGACTTCACGGTGCAGGCGCCCGGCCTGGAAGCCGACTCGGTTTATTTCTACCGCTTCGCGGCGTCGAACGAGGCGGGCATGGCCTGGACGGAGGCGGCATCCGCCTTCATCACCGGCGAAGTGTGGATCGAGAAGACGGCCGACGCGGCGGAGACCGGCCCGACACCGGGTACCTTCACCGTCCACCGCGTCAGCAGCGCCGTCGGCTGCGACCTGGCTGTCGCCTACGCTTTGGCCGGCACCGCCACCGAGGGTGAAGACTACGCCTCCCCGGGCGGCACGCTGATCATCCCGGCGGGGGAAACCTCGGCGCCGCTGGTCGTCGCGCCCGTGTTCGACCGCGCCCTGGAGGAGGACGAGACGGTGGCGGTCACGCTGCTGGCGGGGCCGTTCTTGGCGGGGACATCAACCAGCGACACGCTTACCATTGAGGACCACCGCCTTCAAGTGACATGGGACGGCTCCGGCGACATGAACTGGACGCAGCCCGACGCCACCAGCTGGAGCGGCACGACCTACGAGACCAACGGCTTCGCGGCCTTCGCCGGCGCGGGCCAGGGAACGGTGACCCTCTCGGGGACGATCACCCCCGGCGGCGTGACCGTCGGCGCGGGCGCCTACACCTTCGACGGCACGGCGATCGGCGGCATCGGCGGCCTGACCGTCTCCGGTGGCACGCTCGTCATCAACAACGCCGCCAACGCCTACGCCGGCGACACCGCCGTCGGCAAGGGCGCCACACTGCAGATCAACCAGGACAACCGTCTTCCCTACGGCGCCGGCAAGGGCGACGCAACGGTGGACGGATGTCTGGTGTTGAATGACAAAAACGTGACTCTGAACGGTTTGAACGGTGCGGGTTCGGGAGTGATCTACAAGATCGGCGCGAACAGCCGGACGCTCACGCTGGGCGCGGGCGACGCTTCCGGCGTCTTCGGCGGCGTCATCCGGCGGACGGCCGGAACCTTGGACGTGACGAAGACGGGCGGCGGCACCCAGACGCTGGGCGGCACCAATAGCTACAACGGCGCGACCGTGGTCAACGGCGGCATCCTGGCGCTGGGCGGATCCAACACGCTGGCCGGCACCGTGACGGTCAACGCCGGCGCCACGCTGCGCCTGGGGCACCCGCAGGCGCTCGGGGGCGCGCCGCTCGTCGTTGCGGCCGGCGGTGCGACGCTCGATACGACTGGGTTGGCGGCACCGCTTCCCCTTGCCTCCGGCCAGACGCTGCGGATCGACGGGGATGGCGCCACGGCGACGCTGGCGACCGCGCCCGGCAACGGCCTGGCAACAGCGGCGACCGGCGCGCTGCACATCAACGCCTATGACGGCGCAACGCCCGCGCTGACGGTTGCCGGCGGCGGCGGCCTGACGGTATCCAGCAACAGCGCGGTGACCGTCACGGTGGCGGGCGAGACCCCTCTTGCCATCGGCGACTACCTTTTGGTCACGGACGGTGCGGCCGGCGTGGCGCCCGCCGCGGTGACCGTCAACGGCGCGGGGCGCGCCGCCGCCACGACGGCGGAGTTGCTGTTTGACGGAGACGACTTGGTGCTGAGAATCACGCCCTACGCGCCCGCGCACGAGCCCGGGGAGATCGCCACGCAGGCGGCAGGCGACTGGTATCAGAGCGCGACGTGGACCAACGGCATCATCCCCGGTCCCGGCGACCGGGTGACGGTAAACCATGACGTCACACTGCGCTGCGGCACGCACGCACTGGAGAGCGCCACAATCGCTGCGGGAAAGACATTGACCTTCGAGACTTGGAGCGCGTTCCTGGATGCCTCGAACGTGACGGTTCACGGCACGCTGACCCATGCGCCCCAGAACGCCGTTGCGCCCGATCCGGTGTCGGGCGAATGGATTCCCGACAACCGCGTGTGGATCGTCTGTTCGAACCTGACCGTCGAAAGCGGCGGCGCGATCAATGTGAACAATAAGGGGTACGCGGGCGGCAACAGCGTTCATGCGAACGGTTATGGCCCCCGCGGCGGCCCCGGGGGCGCCCCGCATGGCGGGTTCGGCGGCATGGGTTATGGGGCCGACATCAACTCGATCTATCCGTGCGGAGACGCCCTGGCGCCCGAATGGCCCGGCAGCGGCGGCGGCAAGAACGGCGGCGGATATGGGGGGGGCGCGATCCGGATCGACGCCACGTCCGGCGTGGTTACCGTAATCGGAACGATCACGGCGAACGGTCAGAACTACGTGATTTCCCAAGCCTCCAGCGGGGCCGGCGGCAGCATTTCCATCACGTGCAAGACCATTGCGGGTACGGGCGTCATCCGGGCCAATGGCGGCAGCACGGCCCCGTGGGGTGCAAACGGCAGCGGCGGACGCATTGCCGTGCGCTACGATCCGCCCGCGCAAGGCGGTATGCCGCCACCCGCGATCCAGTACTCCGTCCTGCCCGGCGGCTTGCCTCCCCCCGCGGACCGGTCATCCGGCTACAACCAGTTGCAGGCGGATATCGGAACGGTCCACTTCCCGGATGCGGCGTTGCTGTGCGACCCCATCAACGTCTCCGGACAAATCCTGCTCGATGGGCTGTCCTGGGCGCCGAACAGGCTGACCATCAGCAACCAATGGATCCGATTCCCTCAAGAAGGATTCCGGTTGACGGTCTCCAATGACGTCACGATTCTCAAGGGTGCGACGGTCGGACGGTTGGACATCGGCGCTTCGGTGTTGACCAACTTCGGGGTTGGCACAACGGGCGGCGCATGGAACGGGTACCGGTTTTTCGGGGCGTCGACGGCCCCCGAGTTGCAGGTGGGGGGCAGCCTTGTACTCACCAACGGCGCCTTGCTTCACGTTTACAGCGCGCCGACGAACGGTGTCGCTCCCGAGTATGGGGCGCTGGTCAACGTGGGCGGCACGATGCGGATCGAGGAGAATAGCTGGGTCTATCCCTACGCGCACTGGTCCAACGGAGCCGCCCCCCTCTTTCGGGTGCAATCGCTGACGGTTGCCACCAATGCCGGCTTTATTGCCGACTATGCAGGGTACGGGATCAGTTCAAGCGGAGTGAACTACGGGCCGGGCAGAGCCGCCTATACAAAGGGAGGATCGTACGGGGGTTTGGGCGGAGGAGTGACCGACGCCGGCAAGATTTACGGCTCATCCAATGCGCCGGCGTTGCCCGGCAGCCCCGGATACACCGGCGGCGGCGGCTACGGCGGCTTTGGAGGAGGGCTCATTCGTCTTGACGCCGGTGGCGCGGTCACGTTGAACGGGATCATGACGGCCAATGGCGGCTGGCGCAGCCAAGGATGGTCCAGTTCAGGTTCGGGCGGAGGCGTCTATCTTCGGTGTCGGAGCTTTTGCGGAAACCCGGGTGCCGTTATCCGGGCGAATGGCGCCACCGGAAGCCCTGCCGGCGGCGGCGGCGGCGGCCGGATCGCCGTCTGGCGCGTCACCGATCATTCGCCCGGGGGGGACGGGAGAGAGGTGGTCTCGAACTCGGTCGCCGGCGGTCTGTATCAGACGCCCCCGGCCCAGGAGGGCACCGTCGTCTGGGGCTGGATCCCCGCGTCGGGAACCGTGCTGCTGCTGCGGTAGTCCGGGCTGGCCGGATTTCGCTATCCGCGGTTCGGACTGCCATACCCGGCGTGTGGCGCAGCCATCCACGCCGCATGGGCAGCCGGTACTCGGAGTACAGATTTCCTTGAGGATTGAATCATTCAAAAAAGAGGTGCCTTTGCATGAACAAGTACCTGCATGGCGAACTGCTTGACTCCCGCGTGTCCTTTCTTCATACCGAGCAAAGGAACCCGGATACCGTCATGATCGCGGATGTATCCGCCCTGGAAATGGTTCAGATGATCAACAAAGAGGATCGGAAGGTGGCCCAGAGGGTGGCGGACGCGCTGCCGACCGTCGCGAAGGCCATCGACTACATCTATCCCCGCATGAAGCAGGGCGGGCGGATGATCTACTGTGCCACCGGCACCAGCGGCCGTCTGGGCTTCATGGACGCCGCGGAATGCCCTCCCACCTACGGCGTGGCCCTGGACCGGGTGACCTGTCTGATGGCCGGCGGCCGGGACTGCGTTTTCAAGGCCAATGAATTGCTGGAGGACAACGATTCCGACGCCGAAAAGGATCTGATTGCGTTTGGCCTGGAGCCGCTGGATACGGTTGTCGCGGCGGCCGCCAGCGGGCGCACCCCCTACGCCATCGGCGCGCTGAAATACGCGGGCAAAATCGGCGCGGGCAAGGTGTGCATCGCCTGCAACCCCAACTCCGAAATGGGCAGATACGCGGATGTCGCCATCGAGGTGGATACCGGCGCCGAATGCGTCATGGGCTCCACCCGCATGAAGGCCGGCACCGCGCAGAAGTTCGTCATGAACATGCTCTCCACCTGCCTGATGATCAAGCTGGGCCACTCGGACGGCAACCTGCTGATTCACCGCCAGCACAACCGCAGGAACAACAGCAAGATCGCGAACCGCCGTGTCCGCGCCTACGCGGAAGCGATTGGCACGAACGATATCGCCTGCGCGCTGGCGAGCCTGGAGAGGGCGGAGGGCTGCTCCCTCTGCGGCACGCTGATGGAGAAGACCGGCATCAGTCTGGAAAAAGCGCAGGAAATCTGCGGACGCAGCAAGAACAACTTCGTCCATGCCATGCAACAGGCTGCGGCGGCCAGCGGGAAAAAGCAATCCCCAGAGTCTCCTGCAAAACCCTGAACAGTCTGCTGCGGGCCGGGCCGGTCAGCGCGTCCGTTCATGTTTCATACGCGGCCAATCGGGTGCAATGGCGGGTCCAGGGGCCCGCGCGCGCGTATGCCTGGGAGCTTTCAACGCTTTACGCTCCGCTGACGCAGCAGGTCGAGTGCGATGCAGACCATGAGCAGCGCCGTGCTCCAGAACATCACGCCCAGAACGAAGTCGAGCCGGGAGGGATTCAGCGCGGCTACCGCTGCCATCCAGGAAGGAGGGACCCAGGGCGCGAAAAAGGAGAACCCGGTGATTCCGTAGAGAAAGAGGCCTTCCACGCAGGCTATGAATCCGGCATACCAGTAAAACCAGAACCGCGCATGAGCCGCTTCGTGAGAGAAGAAGCATTGCGTCGCCGTGCGCATGGCGATGATGATCGTCAGCAGGCCGAGCTGGGGCACGAACACGGCATAGGGGCGCCAGGCGGGCACACACTGGAACAGGAACCGTCCAAACAGGGCGAACACGGCCGCGAGGCCCCCGCCGACGGCCAACGTTCCGCCCATGCTGTGCCACACCAGTTTCTGACTGCGAGATCCGCGCTCATGCTCTTCGGATGCCAGCGGGAAGATCACCATCATCATGCTGACACCCACATAGGCACCCATCTCCGCAAACCGCGAAATCATGTAATAACCCGCCGATTCCAGGTCGGGCAGACGGTGGCGAATCACAAAGGCCTCCGCCAGGCCGCTGGTCATGCCGAACAGACTGCCGATCAGAATGGGCAGGCCGTAGCGTATCATCTCGCCACCGTACCGGCGCAAATACGGTTC
>CAYVKQ010000043.1:0-15099 GCA_964451945.1 uncultured Lentisphaerales bacterium | reverse complement strand
CCGCCGACAAGAAAGCCAGAACGCTGACAATCACCGACAACGGCATCGGCATGACCGCCGCCGAGGCGGAGAAGAATCTGGGGATGATCGCCAGCTCGGGAACCAAGTCCTTCCTGCAGGCGATTCAGGAGCAGCAGGGGGCCAACGCGCCCGAGCTGATCGGCCAGTTCGGCGTCGGTTTCTACGCGGCTTTCATGGTCGCCGACACCGTCACCGTGGTCAGCCGTCGCCGCGGCACGGCCGCCGCCGAGGCGGTCCGCTGGCACTCCGAGGGCGACGGCGCCTACACCGTCGGCGAGGCCGTGCGCGACGAGCCGGGGACGACCGTCACCCTGCATCTGCGCGACGGCATGGAGGAGTACCTCGATGAGTGGCGCCTCAAGGCGCTGGTCAAGCAGTACAGCGATTTCATCGCCTACCCGGTCCGCATGGGCAAGGAGGGCAAGGAGCCCGGCGCGGGCGACGCGCCCCTCAACACCATGAAGGCGCTGTGGAAGCGGTCCCGGAGCGAGGTCAAGGACGAGGACTACCACGCCTTCTACAAGCATCTGACGCACGACGGCGCCGATCCGCTGCGGGTGATCCCCGTTGCGGTCGAGGGGGTGGTCGAGTTCCGCGCCCTCCTCTTCATTCCGCGCGAAATGCCGTTCGACCTCCTCTTCCAGCAGTCGCGCCAGCACGGCCTGAGCCTCTATGTGCGCAACGTCTTCATCGGCTCCGACTTCGATGCGCTGCTCCCCGAATACCTCCGGTTTGTCCGCGGCGTGGTCGAATCGAGCGACCTGCCGCTGAACGTCTCGCGCGAAATGCTGCAGGACGACGCCGTGATCCGCAAAATCCGCAGCAACATCGTGGGCAAGGTCCTCGGCGTGCTCGCCGACATGAAGAAGGACAAGCCCGACGACTACAAGCTCTTCTTCAAGGCGTTCGGCCGCATCCTCAAGGAGGGGTTCCACTTCGACTGGGAGAACAAGGCCAAGCTGCAGGAACTGGTGCTCTTCCATTCGGCGCGGGCCGAGGACAACGCCTGGACCTCGCTCAAGGACTACCGCGACGCCATGCCGTCGTCGCAGACGGAGATCTACTACCTGATCGCCGAGAGCCTCGAGGCGGCCCGCCAGTCGCCCCATATCGAGGCGGCGCTCGCGGGCGGCTGCGACGTGCTGCTGCTGACCGACGCGATCGACCAGTGGGTCGTCGACGCGGTCGGCGAATACGAGGGGTGCAAGTTGCGGGCGATCGACAAGGGCGACGTCGCCTTCGGCTCGGACGAGGAGAAGGCCGCCGCCAAGAAGGCGATCGAGGAGGCGGCCCAGACGCTGCGGCCGCTGCTCGACCTGCTCCAGGCGAAGCTCACCGACCGCGTGCGCGAGGTGCGCCTCTCGCCGCGGCTGACCGATTCGGCCTGCTGCCTCGTGGCCGACGCCGACGCCATGAACGCGACGATGGAGCGCTTCATGCGCGCCATGAACCAGGAGACGCCCAGGCAGTTGCGCATCCTCGAGGTCAACCCCGGGCACCCGCTGGTCGGGAAAATGCGCGCCATGCGCGAGGCAAACGCCGAAGACCCCCGCCTCGGCGACTATGCCGAGCTGCTGTTCGCCCAGGCGCAGCTGGCCGAGGGAAGCGTCCCCGACAACGTGCAGCGCTTCAACAAGCTGCTGGGCGAGCTGATGGCCCGCTGATCCGCCGCGAGGCGGTTGCCCCGGGCCGTTACGCCTTGATACCGAGCCGCGCAACCGCCGGCGGCGCGACGCTTCCTTCGGCTTTGCGCGCGCCGTAGAGGCGGGTCAGCTCCCCGAAGCACCGCTCCGTGACGGCGGTGGGCCGCCCGCCGGACCGCCGCAGCTGCGCGTCGAGCGTGGCGCGCAACAGCAGGATGCGCCAGCGCCAGCGGCGGCGCGCCGCGGGCGGCATCCGCTTTTCGGCACGGCGCAACAACGCCAGGCAGGCGTCGGCGTGCGCCGTCTGGCGGAGGCGGTAGACCGCCGGCCGCCTGGACGTCCCCAGGGCCGCGCGGTCGACCCGGTGGCCGTGCCCTTTCTCCATCAGGCGGACTGCGCGCACCACGTCGTCGGCGGCCTCCGGCGAGCATTCATAGGCCGCGTATTCGCGCACCGTCTCGATCGCGGGCCGCTGCGGATCCCAGCCGAACTGAAACTGGATCACCTTGTTGATGTCCTCGTAGATCCCCTCGGAATAGGGGAAGCCGCCGCTGACCAGACCGCCGCACTGGTTCCAGATGTTCTGGAAATGGCTGGGCAGCGGGTTGGCGCCGAAGCCGCCCCACGGCGACATGTCGTACATGCTGATCTCGGCGAAGGTCACCAGCGGGTAGCCTCCCGGCACGCCGTTCTTGAGGATGAACTCGGGGAACGAGACTCCGGAATCATCCGCCAGGATCAGGTCGAACCACCGGGGCCGCGTGGCGTTGATCCGCCGGGCGAATGCCTCCCACTCGCCATGGATGAAGTGGTCGAAATACCAGGTCGAGAGGATCCGCTTCGCCCGGGGAAACCGCTTCCCCACCAGCCGGGCGACCGCTTCGGACACTTTCAAATGGCCGTTGGCGCCCCACGGCGCGCAGGCGGCGCAGGTGCAGCCGCCCTGGTCGTAGGGCCACAGCCAGAAGTAGCCGACGTCGATCCCGGCGAAGGCCTGGAGCATGGCGTCGCGATCGGCCAGGATCCGCTTCAGCCCGCCCCGCTTGGAGGGGCAGATCTCGACGTGGTAGTGGCCGCCCGGCTCCCGGAAATAGCCGTCGTGGCCGCTGGTCCAGTCGGCCCGCAGCGCCGCGGGGCTGGTGCTGAAAGCCTCGTTGCTGAGTGTGGTGAAGGCGGCGCGGATGCCGACGCGGTTGGCCGCGAGCAGGAGGGCGCGCAGCCGCCGCACCATCGTCCGCGCATGCGGGTCGTCCATCCCCGTGAAGTGGTGCATGTCGAACCAGACCGACAGGGCGTTGCAGCCCCACAGCGCCAGCTCTTCGACATAGCGCGTCACGTCGCGCAGCGGCGCGTCGTGGTAGAAGTTGTGGAAGTGGGTGGCGAAGTAGATGCCCCGCACCGGCTTGGCGGGAACGGAGCGTCCGCGCCACCCGCCGGGGGTGACGCCGCCGCGGCCGAAGCGGACGGTGCGCAGCCATTTGCCCACGCCGTAGAGGACGCCGCGCGGGTCGTTGCCGCTGATCCGCACCTCCCCCGGCGCGCCGTCGGCGATCTCGAACCCCTCGTCGCCGATCCCCGACCGCACGGTCAGGACGAGGCGCAGGCCGGCCTGCGCGCGCGGGACGACGCGCACGCCACCGCGGGCGGCGAGTTCGCGCCTGAGAATGCGCGCGGCCTGGCGCACGAGGGGGTCGGCGGCGCGGCCCGTGATGATCGCAACGGTGGCGCTGGGGATGTCTTCCGCAATGTTCTTGTTTTTCATGCGTTCACCTCGTTCACGGATCACTGTTCACTGCTTCCCGGCGCGCAGCGTCCGCCGCTGCAGCGCGATCAGTTGGGCGATTCCCTTCTTGGCGAGGGTTTTCAGGCTGTCGAGGGCGTCGTCGTCGAAGGGCTCGCGCTCGGCCGTCCC
Organism: uncultured Lentisphaerales bacterium; assembly: GCA_964451945.1. GTDB lineage: Bacteria > Verrucomicrobiota > Kiritimatiellia > RFP12 > JAAYNR01 > JAAYNR01. Next base: position 11,523 of record CAYVKQ010000043.1, on the reverse strand, counting down.
CTGGATTTCGACGAAGCGGCCGTCGTCGGTCATTACCACGTTCAGGTCGACGTCGGCCGTCGAGTCGAGCGCATAGTCCAGGTCGAGCGCCGGCTGGCCGCCGCAGATGCCGACGCTCACCGCGGCGACCAGGCGGCGGAGCGGGTCGCGCTCGACCTTGCCCGCGCGCACCAGGCCGGCGATGGCGTCGGCGAGCGCGACCATGCCGCCGGTGATCGCCGCGCAGCGGGTGCCGCCGTCGGCCTGCAGCACGTCGCAGTCGACGGTGATCATCCGTTCGCCGAGGGCGTCGAGATCGACGGCGGCGCGCAGCGCGCGGCCCACCAGTCGGCTGATTTCGGAGGCGCGCGCATCGGGTTTGCCCGTTTTGCCTTCGCGCTCCTTGCGCGTCGCCGTGCTGCGCGGCAGCATGGCGTATTCGGCTGTCACCCAGCCGCGCCCCGTGCCGCGCAGGAACGGGGGCACCCGCTCTTCGATGCTGGCGGTGCAGAGCACCCACGTGCCGCCCTGGCGGATCAGCACCGACCCTTCGGCGTAGCGGGTGAAGCGGCGGGTGAGCGTGACCGGGCGGCAGGCAAGTCGGATCTTCTTCACGGCTCGGTTTCCTTCGCGCCGCCGGCGTCGGCGGCCTTGGGGGTGAAGTGGATACAGAGGTCGGTGGCGTCGACCGCGCGGTTGGCGAGGCCGCACCGCTGGCTGAACGGGTTGACCACGAAATGGGCGCACCAGGCGCAGCACTTGCGCCGCTCGTCGTCGGCGAAAACCTTCGGCCCGCGCGGTTTGTCGGCTTCGGTGAACACGCCCGGCCGCGCGTCGGCGGCGGCGAAGGGGGCTGCCTCCCGCCCGGCGTAGCGGTGGCCGCAGGCGGTGCAGACGACCTCCTCGCCGACCTTCTTGAAGCCGGCGTAAACCGGCTCGATCCGCGCCAGCGCGGTCTGTCCGCAGGCGGTGCAGGCGATTTCGCGCGTGGCGGGCATCGCGGTTCTCCTACCTCCAGCCGCGCTCGTGCAGCCAGGCGGCGCAGGCATCGGTCCAGCCGCGCGCGGTACTGGGGAAGTCGCGGCCGAGGCCGATCCCGTGGGGCGCGTGCGGGTAGATGTGCAACGCGAAGGACACGCCCGCGCGGCTGAGCGCGTCGGCGTAGAGCAGGCTGTTCTTTACCGGCACGCAGGGATCGTCGGCGGAGTGCCAGACAAAGGCGGGCGGATTATGCGGCGTCACCGTGTTTTCGAGCGAGAGGCGGTGCGCCAGTTCGGGAGCAGGCGCCTCGCCGATCAGGTTGATCCGCGAGCCGGAATGGGTGAAGGCGCCGAACGAGACGACCGGGTAGCAGGCGATCAGGGCGGTGACGCGCGACGGCAGGCGCGCCACGTCGTCGCCGTCGACGCCGTCGTCGCCGAAATTGGCGACCGAGCAGGCGAGGTGGCCGCCGGCGCTGAAGCCGAGGATGCCGATCCGCGCGGGATCGACATTCCACGCAGCCGCCCGCGAACGCGCCAGCCGCACCGCCCGCTGCGCGTCTTCGAGCGGCACCGGATGGCGCCACGGGAAGACGCGGTAGTGGCAGACCACGGCATGGAGCCCCAGGCCGTTGAGCCAGCGCGCGATCGGGTCGGCCTCGTGCGCCGCGCGGCCGCTATAGCCGCCGCCGGGCAGGACGACCACCAGCGGCCGCGGCGGGCCGCCGGCGGGCAGCAGAAACGGCTTCAGCACGGGGATTTCCGCGGCCATCGCGTGGGAGGCGTGCTCCGCCGCGACGGTTCCCGGGGCGCGCCCCGGCCACAAGTTCACAACTGCATCGGTTGTTGGTGCCATAGTTGCTTCGAGTAATCAGTAATCGGTGATCGGTCTTCAGTGATCAGTGACCTCGTACCGATGACCGATGACCGATCACTGGTCACTGGTCACTGGTTTCACTGGTCGTAGCCCTTGAGCGGGCGGTACCAGATGTTGCGGAAGCGGACCAGGTCGCCGTGGTCCTGCAGCTCCAGCGGCAGTTCGGGCGCGTGCGCCGCATACTGCGCCGTCTTGCGGTGCTGCGTCCCACCCTGCAGCTCCTTGCGGTGGTGCAGGACAATGCCGTTGAGCAGGACCGTCACGGTGGCCGGCGTCGCCAGCTTGTCGCCTTCGAAGACCGGCGCTTCCCAGACGATGTCGTAGGTCGACCACTCGCCGGGCTTGCGGCAGGCGTTGACGAGCGGGGGGAACTGACCGTAGATGCCGCCGGTGGTGCCGTCGGGATAGGTCGGGTTCTGGTAGCAGTCCAGCACCTGGATCTCGTAGCGCCCCATCAGGAAGACGCCGCTGTTGCCGCGCCCCTGGCTCTCGCCCTTGACCACGGCGGGGGAGGCGAACTCGAGGTGGAGCTGGCAACTGCCGAACGCCGCCTTGGTGCGGATGTTGCCCGTGCCGGGCTTGACCTCCATGAAGCCGTTGCCCAGCGTCCACGGGGCCGGCGAGCCGTCGCGGCAGCTCACCCAGCCGCAGAGGCAGGTGCCGTCGAAAAGAACCACGGCGTCCGACGGGGCTGCGCCCGCCGTTGCGCCGGGCGTGACCACCCGCGGCTGCGGCCGGTCGCCGTCGTGGACATGGTAGGTCGACCCCGGAATCAGGGGTGTGTCGGAATAGCCGAGATTTCCCATTGTGCTGCTCCTTGCTTGATGTGGCGGCCTCCCGGCCGCGTGTTGTGTGTGAGAATCATTACCCTTCCCGGCGCCGCTGTCAACGCGTGGCATGCGCGGACTCTTTCAGCAGTGCGTCGGCGTTCTCGGCCACCTTGCGGAAGGCCGCCGCGAAGGCGGCGATCGCCTCCGGACGGTCCTGCTTGAACCAGGGCACGCCGCAGGCGATCTGGCCGATCCGCTCGGAGACCGGAAGCGTGCCGGGTCCCTGCCGCACATCGCGCTGGCCAAAGGCGATCATGGTGGGCTTGCCCTGGCGGAAGATGTCGGCGGTGTGGAAGACCGCGTGAAGGTGAAGCGGGAAGTTGGCGCCCGGCGTGCAGACGCCGACGCCCTCGGCGCGGACTGCCTCGCAGAAGCGTTCGCACGGCAGTCCGCCCAGTTCCTCGGCCCGGTAGAGGCCGCGCGCCGAATACCAGCCGCCCATGGTCGATTCCGAGTCGGCGGCAGGGCGGTGGGCGCGGATGCCGGGCACCCCCTCCAGCAGGTCCCAGAAACGGTTCATGGCGTCCTGGATGACCTTGCTCCGCTCCGGGTAGTGCCTGAGCTGCACGCGCCCCATGGCGGCGCAGGTCTGGTTGATGCGGTGCTTGAAGCCGCCCAGCGGCACGCCGATGTAGGGCTTGAGCTCGTCCAGGGTGACCTGGGCGTCGGGAGCGTTCCAGCGCGACGGGGCGCCGGTCCGCTCGTACATGCCGTAGGAGATGCAGCGCTCGTAGATGGTGCGGTCGTTGGTCACCAGCATCCCCGCCTCGCCGATGGCGAAGCTCTTGCCGCTCATCATGCTCATGGCGGCCACGTCGCCGAAGGTGCCGGCCATCCGGCCCTTGCAGAGCGAGCCGTGCGCGTGGGAGACGTCCTCGATCACCTTGACCTTGTGCTGCCGGGCGATGGCCATGATCTCGTCCATCGGCGCCGGATAGCCCGCGTAGTGGACGACGACGATCGCCCTGGTCCGCGGCCCGATGCGGTGCGCGAGATCGCGCGGGTCGAGGCAGAGCGTCTCGGGATCGATGTCGGCGAAGTGGACCGCCGCGCCGAGGGTAAGGGCCGAGGTGCAGCTCGCCCAGTAGGTCATGCTGGGGCAGATCACCTCGTCGCCCGCCCCCACGCCGCAGGCCCAGAACGCCGCGCGCAGCGCCTCGGTGCCGCTGGGATAGGTCAGCGCCAGCTTCATCCCCATCCACCCGGCAAACTCCCGCTCGAACGCCTTGGCGATCTCGTTGCCGCTCATGGCGCCGCGCCGCAGCACGTCCAGCACCGCTTCCTCGTCCTCGCGCGTCACGATCGGCCATTTGAACAGGTCCGTCATGTCGCCGCTGACTGCCGGTTGGCCGCCCAGAAGCGCCAGCGTGCTGGATGTGTCCGCCATAAGTGATCTCTTCTTTCAGGGGTTGGAGCCAACGGTGAGTTTCGGGTCGGTCACCCGCGCCACGGCGACCAGCCGCTTCGGGCGCGGGGTCTTGGCCCGCAGCGAGCCGAGCAAGCCGTCGTAGGCGGCGCGGTCGACGGGGAGCGCCGTCTCGCGTTTCGCCGCGCTGGAGAGCGCCATGCCGTTGGCGATCTCCAGCGACGCCAGACCCGAGGCGGCGTCGCACCACAGCGGTTCGCCGCAAAGGACATGGCGCGCGAAGTTGCGCATCACCGCCGCCTGCGCGGGGACCTCCTGGCAGGCGCCTTCGAAGACCGTTTCCACCGGCGGCTTTCCCCAGACCGATTCGGTGGTGCGGGCGAATGCCGAGACGCTACCGGGAAACCGGACCAGGGTGACGCGGCCGTCGCGGAACGTGGCGCGGCCGAGGTCGCCCACCACCTCCAGGCCTTCCGTGCCCGGCGGTTCGACCGTGGAACAGAAAATGTGGCCGCTGCCGCCGCCCGCGTAGCGCAGCATCGCTTCGGCGGTGTCCTCGACCTCGATGTCGTGCTGCCGCGTCTCGCAGCGGGCCAGCAGCGATCCGGGGAGGCCGCCGACGAGCGTGAAGATGTCCAGCAGGTGCGCCGCCTGGTTGAGCAGCACGCCCCCGCCCTCGCCGCGCCAGGTCGCGCGCCACGGGTTGGAGTCGAAATAGTACTGCGGCCGGAATTCGGGGACGACCAGCTCGGTGCGGAGGATACGGCCGATGCCGCCCTCCTGCGCGAAGGCGATCATCCGCTGCACGGCGGGGTCGCCGCGCGTCTGGAACATCACGGCGAAGGCGACGCCCCTGGCGCGGGCCGCTTCGAGCATCCGGTCGGCCGCGCCGACCGTCTCGGCCAGCGGTTTCTCGCACAGCACGTGGAGGCCCGCCTCCATGCAGGGGATGGCGACGCCGGCGTGCAGCGGATGCGGCACGACCACCAGCGCCGCCTCGGCGCATCCGGCCCGCAGCAGCCGGGAGACGTCGGTGAACCAGGGGACGCCGAACCGCTCGCCGGCGGCGCGCGCCGTCGCCTCGTGCGCGTCGCATACCGCGCCCAGCCGCAGTTCGGGAACGCCGGCGGCGATCGTGGCGCAGTGCCCCTGCCCCATCGCGCCCACGCCGATCACGGCGATCGTCAGGTACTCTTTTTTCAGTGGCATGATGTACTTGAAACAATACCGGTATTCGGCGGCGACGACAATGACGAAAATACCTATTGACCGTTTCAAATGGATGTTTTACTCTTTGCCCGTTTTCGCACGAGCCGGAATGGCGAAGGGAGGGAAGTGGGCGATGGAGCGCAAGGACAGGGAAAGCGTCGATACCCGGCAGCGGCTGCTGGAGGCGGCGGGAACCCTTTTCGCGATCCGCGGCTTCCACGAGACGACGACGCTCGACATCTGCCGCCTGGCGCGGGCCAACGGCGCCGCCGTGAACTACCATTTCCAGACGAAGGAGAATCTCTACGTTCAAGTCTGGCGGCACGCCTTCGAGCGGAGCCTCGTCGCGCATCCGCCCGACGGCGGCGTGGCGCCGGAAGCTTCCGCCGAGGCGCGCCTGCGCGGACGGATCCGCGCGCTGGTGGAGCGGATGCTCGATCCGGCCAGCATCGATCTGGACATCGCCGGCATGGAGATGACCCACCCCACGGGGCTGCTGTGCGAGGTCATCCACCGCTGCGTCGAGCCGCTGTATCAGGGGATCACCGACCACGTGCGCGAGCTGCTTGGCGGCGGCGCCGCCGAACAGGAGGTCGCCCTCTGCGCGATGAGCGTCCACGCCCAGTGCTTCACGGTGCACCGCGAACGGCGCAACCTGCGCGCCGCCGCGCGCGGAGCGCCGCCGCCGCCGCCCTGGGCGGGCGTCGGCGCGGCGGAGCTGGCGGAGCACATCTGCCGCTTCAGCCTGGCGGGCATCCGCAACCTGCGCAAGCAGGCGGCATCCGCCGCCGCGCGAAAGGGGGAGCCATGAGGATGCTGCAAGCAGGGAAACGCGCGGGCGCCTTCCTGCTGCTCGCCGTCGCCGCCGCCTGGTGCGGCTGTGTCGGCCTGCCCGAAGCCGGGGAGATGCGCGACTTGCGCGCGGCGAAGGCCGCGGTGCGGATGCACCATCTGGCGGCCAAAACCGCCACGAACACCGTGAGTCGCCATCTGACGGGCGACCTGCGGCTCGCCGACGCGGTTGAAAAAGCGCTGGTGCTCAACCTGTCCCTGCGGCAGGCGCGCCTGGAGCGGGAGATCGCCGAGGCCCGCATCCTGGAATCGTACACCGAGGTGCTGCCGTCCTTGAACCTGGACGGCGGAGCCGTGCGCTACGACGAGGAACTGGGGGTGACGCGCTACCAGAACAGCTACCGCGCGGGGCTGCGCCTGCAGCAGCCGCTGTTCAGCGGCCGCATGGGTCCCGCGCTGCGGACGGGGCGGCTCTATCAATTCTGGTCTGAGACCGCCATCCGCGAAGCCGAGGAGGCCGTCCGCTACGAGGTGGTTGCCGCCTATTACCGCGCCGTGCTGTCCGACCATCTGCTGCGCGTGAATCTGGCGTCGCTGGAGACGGCGGAACGGCAGCTCGCCGACACGCGGGTGCGCCGCCGCCAGGGGATGGCGTCGAACTACGACGAGCTCCGGGCCGAGGTGGAGGTCTCCAATTTCCAGGCGCAGGTGCTGCAGGCGCGCAATGAGAAGGATGTCGCCCTGACGGCGCTGTTCCGGCTGCTCGGCGTCTCCCCCGGGAGCGAGGTGGTCCTGGCCGACGCCCTGCCGCTGGTGATCGAGAACGTAACGGTTGAAGAGGCGCTGCGTGTCGCCCTGGAGCGCCGTCCCGACCTTGTCCAGGCCGAATACGCCGTGCAGCTCCAGCGCGAGAGCGTGGCGGTCGTCCGGGCCGACTACTGGCCCGAGGTTTCGGCCTACCTGGCGCAGGACTGGTCCCGGCCCGACCCCCACCAGTCGGGGCGCGACGCCTGGGGCGACGCGTGGGAAGCCGGGCTTCTGGTGAGCCTGCCGCTGTTCGACGGATTCGACCGCCGCGGCCGCATGATCCAGGAGCGGGCCAAGCTGCTGCAGGCCGAGCTCGCGCTGCAGGATCTGGAGGAGCAGGCGGTGAGCGAGGTGCGCCAGCGGGTGCTGTCGCTCGAGACCGCCGAAGAGTTCGCCCGCTCGCAGAGCCGCAACCTCGAGACGGCCCGCGAGGCGCTGCGCCTGGTCGAAACCGGTTTGAAGGAGGGGCAGAACACCCCCGTCGAAGTGATGGACGCGCGGCAGGCGCTCACCACCGCCTCGGCCAACTACTACCAGTCGCTCTACACGCACGCCATGGCCCGCGTGGCGCTGCAGAAGGCGATGGGGCTGCTCTCCGAGGGGAGCCTGCCCGACGGAGCCGTGCTGCGAGAATGAATCGATAATATCGATATTGTCGATATTATCGACAAACCGGAGAATCTCTATGACTGCATCACACAACCGCAGGCGGCTGCGCATGGCCGCTCCTGTTTCCGCGGCGCTTTTCGCCGCCGCCCTGTGCGGCTGCACGCCGACCGCGCCCCAACCGGACGCCAGCGGCGAAAACGCCCGCAAGACGATGCCGGTGGCCATCCGCACCGACCGCGTGGTCACCGGGGAGATCGCCGAAATCCTCCAGTTCACCGGCGAGCTGGAGTCGCCGCTCTCGGTGCAGGTCGCCTCCAAGATACAGGGGCGGCTCGAGCGCCTGGCGCTGAGCAACGGCGTCGACGTGACCGAGGGGGTGGAAGTCGGCGCCGGCGACATCCTGGCCGAGATCGAGCACCGCGACCTCGAGGCGCAGTTGGCCCTGGCGCGGGCGCAGGTGCAGCAGTCGCAGGCCGTGCTGGCCGACAAGGCGCGCGAGCGGCGCCGCCTCGAAGCGCTCTTCGCCGCCGAAGTGGCGACCGAGCAGGCGCGCGACGCCGCCACGGCGGCCCACGAAAGCGCCGAGGCGGCGCTGGCCCAGGCGCGGGCGCAGGAGGCGCTGGCGCGGGTCAACCTCGGCGAGGCCTTCATCCGCGCGCCCATGGACGGCGTCGTCGCCGAACGGTATGCCGATCCCGGGGCGATGGTCGGCGCCAGCACGCCGATCGCGCGCCTGGTGCAGATGTCGCCGCTGCGCCTCATGGTCTCGGTGCCGGGCCACATGCTGCCGGCGCTGACGCCGGGCAAGACGCCGGTGCAGGTGCGCACCGACGCCTACCCCGATCGCGTCTTCGCCTGTGTCGTCAGCCGCATCTTTCCCACGGTGGACCAGAAGACGCGCACGGCCCAGGTCGAGATCCTGCTGGAGAACGTGCGCAACGGCAACGGCGACTGGCTGCTCCGCCCGGGCATGTACGCCACGTCCGAAATCCGCATGTCCATGCGCGGCGCGGCCCTGATGGTTCCCGCCGCCAGCGTGCTGCGGGTGCTGGAGCGGCAGATCGTCTTCGTGGTCGAGGGCGACACCGCCCGCGCCGCCACGGTCCGGACCGGGATCCGCAGCGGCGACCGCGTGGAGATTCTCGAAGGGCTGGAAGCGGGCGACGAATACGTCACCATGGGGCAGAACAAGCTGACCGACGGCGTCGCCGTGGAACGCGTCGAGGCGGCGCCCGCCGCCGCTTCCGAGTCCCGCTAACGCATCCCGCCGCAGGAGAGTTTGCCAATGAACCTTACCGAACTGGGCGTCAGGAGACCGGTCACGACGCTGATGTTTTTCCTGGCCGTGCTGATCATCGGCATGGTCATGGTGCTCAAGCTCTCGGTCGACTACCTGCCGGAGATCGACAACCCGACCGTGACCGTGATCACCGAGTGGAGCGGCGCCAGCACCGAGGACGTGGAGAACAAGGTGACCAAGTTGATCGAGCGCGCCCTCGGCTCGGTCAACAACCTCAAGGAGATGACCAGCGCCACGACCGAGGGGATCTCCAGCGTCACCTGCGAATTCATCTGGGGGACCAACCTCGACGAGGCCTCCAACGACATGCGCAGCAACGTCGACCGCGTCAAGGGAAGCCTGCCGGACGACGCCGAAGAGCCGCGCTTCATGAAGTTCAACACCTCGCAGATCCCGATCCAGTTCTACGGCGTCACGGCCCGGGAGAATGTCGAGGACCTCTACGAGATCATCGACCGCGAGGTGTCCGACCCGGTCAAGCGGCTGCCGGGCGTCGGCACGGTCAACCTCTTCGGCGGCCTGCAGCGCGAGATCCAGGTGAGGCTCGACCCCGCCAGGCTGACCGCCTTCGGGCTCGACCTCGAAGCCGTCGCGGCGGTCCTCGCCGCCGAGAACGTCACCCTGCCGGCGGGCAACCTGAAGGTCGGCCGGATGGACTACACGATCCGCGTGCCGGGCGAGTTCGTCACGCCGCAGGAGCTGGAGACCGTCGTCCTGCGCGCCGAACAGGGGGCCTATGTCTACCTGCGCGACGTCGCGCGGGTGCTCGACGGCTTCGAGGAGGAGAAGCGGATCACCGAGATCAACGGCCGCCGCGGCATGATGATGATGGTGCAGAAGCGTTCGGGGGCCAACACCGTCGAGGTGGCCAAACAGGTCTCCCGCGAACTGGAGCGCCTCGCGCCGACCCTGCCGCGCGACATCGAGTTCAGCCTGATCGCCGACACCAGTACCGACATCACCAACTCGATCGGCAACGTCACCAACACGGTCAAGTGGGCCTTCCTCTTCGTGGTGCTGGTGACCGTCCTGTTCCTGCGCAGCTTCCGCACCTCGCTCATCATCGCGCTGACCATCCCCTTTTCGCTGATCACCGCCTTCATCTTCATGTGGACGATGGGCTGGACGATCAACATCATCTCGATGTCGAGCCTGGCCGTCGCCATCGGCATGGTGGTCGACAACGCGGTGGTGGTGCTCGAGAACATCATGCAGAAGATCGACCGCGGGACGGCGCCGCGCGAGGCCGCGCGCTTCGGCAGCGAAGAGGTCGGCCTGGCCGTGACGGCCTCGACGCTGACGACGATCGTCGTCTTCCTGCCGCTGATCTTTCTCGAAGGCGAGTCGGGGGTGATGTTCAAGCAACTGGGCGGCCTGCTGACGGCGACGCTCGTCGCCAGCATGGTGTGCGCGCTGTGGCTGACCCCCATGCTGAGCAGCACCCTGCTGCGCTCGGCCAAGGCGGCCAAGGCCCGGATGTCGCCGCGGATGGCGGCGCTGCACCGCTTCGGTGACACTTTCTTCGACGCGGTCGACGGCGCCTACGCCCGCCTGCTGCGCCTGGCGCTGCGCGTCCGCTGGCTGGTCGTGCTGGCGGCGCTGCTGCTGCTCGGCGGCGGCATCCTGCTGTTCAAGACCATCGGTTCCGAATACTCCCCCGAAGACGACTCCGACCGCCTCACGGTCCGCGTGCAGCTCGACATCGGCACGCGCGTGGAGGAGACCGCCGCCGTGTGCCGGCGGATCATCCCGCTGGCGCTCGAGGCGGCCGGCCCGGGGAACGTGCGCAACTACTCGATGCGCTGCGGCGAGAGCCGCGGCATGGACATGAACTCGGGGACGCACATCGGCCAGGTGCAGCTGCGTCTGGTCCGCGCCTCGCAGCGCGACCGCACCTCCAAGGCGATCGGCCGCCGCGTGGCCGACCAAGTCGCGCGCTGGCCCGAGGTGGTCAAGGTGACGACCTCGAGCGGCGGCATGGGGCCGGGCGGCGGCGCCAAGCCGATCGTGGTCGAGGTGACCGGCTTCGATTTCGACATCCTGCAGCGGATCGCCGAAGAGGCCGCCGCCATCATCCGCGCCACGCCCGGCGCCGTCGACGTCAACATCGCCCGCGACGTCGGCCGCCCCGAGCTCCACGTCGAGATCGACCGCGTCAAGGCCGCCGCCCACGGGCTCAACGTGGCGCAGGTGGCGCGCAACATGCGCACGCTCTTCTATGGCGAAGCCGCCACCCAGTTCCGCGAGGACGACGACGAATACGACATCCTGCTGCGGCTCGACGAACCCTACCGCGTGTCGATCTCCGACCTGGCCCGCGCCGAAATCACCGCCGCCGACGGCCGGCGCGTCCGCCTCGACAGCGTCGCCGACATCGTCGAACGCGCCGGCCCGCTCAAGATCGACCGCAAGAACCAGGAGCGGATGATCCAGGTCGAGGCCGACGTTTTCGACCGCAGCAGCGGCGAGGTGGTGGCCGACCTCCGCGAGGCGATCTCCCATGTGGCGCTGCCATCGGGAGTCGGCATCCACTTCGGCGGCACGGCCGAGGACCAGGCCGAGACCTTCGCCCAGATGCAGTTGATGCTGGCGCTCGGCATCCTGCTGGTCTACATGGTGATGGCGGCGCAGTTCGAGAGCCTGCTCGACCCGTTCCTGATCCTCTTCTCGATCCCCTTCGCCTTCACCGGCGTGGCGGTCAGCCTCGTCGCGCTGGGGCTGACGGTGAACATCATGTCGTTCATCGGCATGATCATGCTGGTGGGGGTCGTGGT
>CAYVKQ010000042.1:0-15110 GCA_964451945.1 uncultured Lentisphaerales bacterium | reverse complement strand
TCGGCTCATCCGGTACAGGAACGGCAGGGAAACGGGATCGTTGAGATAGCGGAGTAAGTCTATGGACGTATGAAATCTGTCTTCCCGGGTGCGCCCAAGTCCCTCGTCCGGCGGAGGTGGCTCATTCTTGAGAAAGGCTTCGTGCTCACACTCGACTTTGTCCTGTATCAAAAACACCACATTGCTGAATGCAACTCCGTTTGTCAGCGCATAGGTCTTGCACCAGTCCTGAAAGCCGCGACCGGGACCGGGCCTGCTGATTTGGGGCGCCCACCTGCGTTCGGTGAGAAACGCTTCCATTTCCGTCTGTAGCCGCTCCCGGTGCCTTTCCGGAATGTCTCCAGCAAAAGATGCGAGCGCGCATAGCGCTGCAATCAGAATGCCTGTCTTTCTCATGACGCGACTCCTCATTGGTTGTGCACCGGCTGCCGGGTGCTCATGTCCGACCTGCCCACTGGTACCAGCTTCAATTCCAGTTCGTCCGACCCGTTTCTTATATATCCATACCCGTACACGCTTCCGTGTGGGATGTCGGCCGCGACTGACGCCGACGAACCGGAACCGTACATCAGCAGGCGGCCTTCGTTAAAGCCGGCCTGTTGAAGACCCTGCGGGTAGTACCCTCCGCCCCAGTCATCCTGGTGCATCCTGTCGGCCGCCACAGGCCCCGCAACAACTGCCGCGCCGTTGTTGTTGTAAATGTCTTTCAGTCCGCATTGGTGGAGCAACTCGTGCGCCAGAGTATTGCCGGACGCCGTCGCTGAAAGCGCAATTCCCCTGCTGTACTCATTGAAGCCCAGAGCTGCTTGATTCAGATATGATATCGAATTCAGCAAGTAGATTTCGATTCCACCCGTATTCCTGGCAATGTCTACCAGTTGTCGCGCCGGATCATGGGGCGCAATAGTCCGGTTCGTGATCACCAGGTTGTACCAGTCGGCGCGGTTGGTGGTGCAGAGCGTCCCGTTCCACTCGACCTTCATGGCCGCCTGGCGCAGGATCTTGTTGGCCTCGGCGACCATCGTGTGTACACGGGCCGCGCTGGCGGGATAGGGGCCGCCGGGGGCGGAGGCCACAGTCCAGACCGTTGCGGCGATGGTCGTCTCGGGAAGTACGTCTCCTACAAAATAGGGATGGGGGTCGAGGCAAACACCCGTGACAATCGGCTCGAGTGAAAAAGTTCCGCTCTGGTCGCTTGAGCCCTGGATCGTGACCTCGCGCCCCCTGCTGCCGCCGACAAAGGAGACACGATCCGCTCCCAGCGCAACCGCCCACACGATGTCGTTTTCGGGGACGGCGCCCGGCGGATTCACCTTGATCCGGAATTTGGCGGTGCCGCCCTGCGGCACGGCCGTGGGGTTGTAGAGGTGTCCCGAGGCGTCGCGCTCGGCGGTGACTGCCTCCTTCACGACCTCGATTACCTGGAACGCCTGCGCGGCGGCGGCGTGGACGTCGTGTTCGTTCTCGCCGGTGTGGTCGTAGCGGTGGGTCAGCGTGCAGGTCCCCGGCGTTCCGCCGACGAGCACCGCCTCGGCGCGCCGGGTCTCCGGGTGGACGTATTTCCCGTGCCACGCGGCGATGGTGCAGGAGAAGGTGTCGTTGGTTCCCGAAACCAGCGTGTCGAGCTCGCCCGTGAGGCGGTTGCGGACCAGCAGCAGGAGCCCGCCGTCCGCCGTCGCGGCGTGGCTGAAGCGGCTGCGGGGCGGAACGAGGTCGAGTTCGCCCCACAGGGGGGCCAGCAGGGCGCCGGCATCGCCGGCGGCCGGCAGGGACACGGGGCGGATCAACCCAACGGGGGTGCTGAACGAAAGGACACCGCAGGCGGCCGCGTGGACGCCGTCGACCGCGTTGGAGCCGAGGGTGAAGCTCCAGTTCGTGGCTGGTATCCAGAGCGTTCCGTCGCGCATGTCGCCCCCCCTTATTGCAGGATGATCCGGGTGCCGTCGGCCTGACGGACGGCGGAGACGGAGGCGTCGGCGGCGCCGGCGCCGCGCGCGGTCGCGCGCAGGAGCGACCACGGCGTCCCGGCGGAGGGCGGAAACGGCGGGGTCCCGAAGGGGATCGCGCCGGCGCCCTCCTCGTCGAACGAGGCGGACGCGGCCGACCCGTCCGCGCGCAGGCGGAACTCGGCCGTCAGCACGCGCCGCCGCGCGTTCTGCGCGTCGGCGGGCGCGTACGCGCGGCACTCGCGAAGCCCCCCGGGGCGGAGAACCCACGCGCCGCAGTCCCAGCCGAAAACCAGCGCGGTTTCGGCCGGGGAGAGCGCGCCGTCGGCGGGGGCGGCGTCGGTGCCCAGCGCCACCTGCACGTTGTTGGAAGGCGTCGCGTGAAAATCGAGCGTTACCCGCAGCAGGCGGTAATCCGAACCCGCGCCGTCCAGAGAGGCGTGGACCGACACCTCCCGCCCCGCCCACGCGGGCGGCGGGAACTCCGGCACCGCGACGGACGCGGCGGACGCCGACAGCGCGGCCGTGAAGGCGAGGGTTTGCACAAAAAGGTTGCCTGTCCGCATCCCTGCTCCCTTTTCCGTGTGTAAGCGTTCCAACGCAGAATCGGAACCGGCGCTACTGTCGCCCTCCCGCCGTTCACGAGCGAGATGTTTGTACCAGGGACGGTTTGCCTATCCGGTTGCATAGTATGAGCCATGTGTCCTTCTGGTCAATGACGAAATACGGTGCCGTCATATTCGGCCGACGGCGTCCGCAACAGCTTCTTGATCGTCCGCTTGAGGGCGACCCCCTCGTAGACGCGGCCCGCCTCGATGTAGAGGTCGGCCAGGGCGAAACCCGTCGGCGCGTGGCGCTGCCCCGTCTGCTTGAACGCCTCCTCGGCCAGCCGCACCGCCTCCCCCAGATTGTGTCCCGGAGTCCGTTTGTCGCCCAGCAGGCGCGCCAGGGCGATCCTGGCGGCGACGTTCCCGCCGTCGAGGACAAGCGCTTCGCGGTACTGCCGCACGGCCTCGTCGCGCTGTCCCGCCTGGAGCGCCGCCTCGGCGAAGCGGACACGGAACGCGGCGGTCTGCGGCGCCAGCGCCGTGGCCCGCCCGGAGTGCCAGAAGGCGGCGTCGGCGCGGTTCAGCCGCTGGTGCGCAAGCGACAGCCGGAAATGGGTCACCGGATCGTCGCGCCGCAGCAGCAGCAGTTCTTCAAACCGCTTGACCGCGCCGTTGGCGTCGCCGAAGGCGAAACGCCGCACCGCTTCGAGCTCGACCCGTTCGGCGAGTTCCCGCAGCAGCAGATCGCGCGGGTTGACGCCCGCCGCCGCCTGCAGCGCGGGCGGAATGGCGGTGTCGGCGCCCGGGAGCGCAAGCTGCGTCACCACCACGCCGCGGACGGCCAGCAGCGTGGCCACCCGTCTGCGCAGCGTCTCGGCCACCGCCGCCTCGGCGCCGTCGGTGAGCCAGGCGCAGTGCGGCGTGCGGTAGGGTTCGACGGCGGCCTGGATGCGGCGGGCGTTGTCCCGCGCGAAGAGGGCGTCCAGCGCGCCGCCGCGGCGGACGCTGCCCCGCGGCCGGGCCGCCGCATAGGCGCGCACGCCGGCCTCGTCGAGCACGCAGGCGCTCAGCAGCTCGGGCAGCGCGGTGACGCCGGCGTCGAGCAGCGCATGGAAGACGGCGCCGGTCTCGAAGCGCGACATTAGCCGGTCGAGGGGCACGGCAAGGGGTGCACGGCTGCCGAGCAGCAGCCAGCGGTCCAGCCCGGTGCACCAGAGATGGGCGTGCGGGAACCGTTCGGCAAACGAGGCCACGACCGCCTGGAAAGCCGCCGGGGCGAGCGAGCGGCCGTCGAGCGCCACCGCCGCCAGGCCGTCGTCGGCGAGGACGCGTGCGTAGCGCCGCCACGCCCCGGCTGTCAGGGCGCGCCACCCCTGCCGGGTCCATGCGGGGCCGGCCATCACCAGCAGCACGTCGTAGCCCTGTCCGCCGGCGGCGGCCCCGTCCGCTGCCGGCGCCGCCGCCGCGTCGTCGCCGGCCGATTCGAACAGGCGCGCCGCGTCGCACACTGCGGGATCGGCGCCGCGGCAGACCAGGCGCAGCGGCGCGTAGGCGCGCGCCGCCGCCGCCGCGAGCGGCGCCTCTTCGCCGAAAAGGGCGACGCGCCCCACCCGCGGCGCCAGCAGCAGCGGGAGATGCGCTTCGAGAATGCGTCCTGCGCGGAACCGGTTCTCAAAGGCGGCGGGGCGGCCGTCGACGGCCAGCACCCGTCCGTAGTCGGGATCGTCATAGACCGTGGCCGAGGCGCGCGTGCCGTCGCGATGGAAAAGCGGGGCGCCGCCGCCGGCGAAGGCGCTTCCGGCCGCCGCCCAGCGCGCGAAGACGCCGTCGGCCAGCAGCGCCGGCGGTGCCGCCCGCAGCAGCGCCGCCGCCGCCAGGCCCGCCGCCGCGGCCACCCCCGCCGCCGCGCCAGCGCCGCGCGCCGCCGCCGCGACCAGATGCAGCATCGCCGCCGCCGCCGCCAGACAGACTGCCGCCGCCAGCAGGCGCTCGAACCCCAGCGCCGCGATCCCGGCGCGGAACAGCGGCGCGCCGACGGCGCCGCCCGCCAGGAAAAATACCGCGCGGCGCCACGGCACGCGCCCCGTTTCGTGCACGCAACCGGCCGCCAGGCATCCCGCCGCCAGCCCGGGAACCGCCAGCCGGGCCGCCACCCGCCAGCCAAGCGACGTCAGCGCTGTCCCGCGCGCCACCCCCGCCGGCGCCAGCAGCAGCGCCTCCCAGCTCCGCACCAGCATCCCCGGAAACAGCAGCGGCGCGAGCGCCGCCGCCGCCGCGGCCAGACAGCCCGCCGCCAGCCCGCGCGAACCGATCCGGGCGAGCCGCGCCGCGCCGATCCCGGCAAACGTCCAGAAAGCGAAGAAGAAAATCCCGGCACCGGCGGTCACCGGCGAACGGCCGAACCACACGTCGTGCTGGCGCGCCAGCGCCAGGTAGAGAAGGATCACCGCCGCGCCCGACAGAAAAGCGGCGGCCGCCGCCCAGCCGTACCGTTCCTCGCCTTTACCCGTCATTGCGCATTCTCCCCGTCTCCCGCGTGCGCCGTTCCGTAACGCGCCAGCGCTTCCTCAACCGTCCCGGCAATCGCCGGCGCGGTGAGCCCGAACGTCTCGCGCAGCCCCTCGCACGTCCCCTGCGGGACGAAGCGATCGGGCCAGCCAAAACGGAGCACACGCGCCGCCGGCACGCCGCACGCCGCCACCGTCTCGGCCAGGGCGGATCCGAAGCCGCCGGCGAGGGCGCCGTTCTCGATCGTGGCGAAGAGGGCGCCCGCGGCTGCCTGCCGCTCCAGCCGCGCGCGGTCGAGCGGCTTGATGAAGCGGGCGTTGACTACGCCGGCGGACTTCCCGCGCGCACGGAGCAGGGCCGCCGCGGCGCACGCCAGCGGCACGCAGTCGCCGAGCGCCCAGAACCAGACGCACGTTCCCGCGCCGGCGGCCGGCTCGATTTCCTCGGCCTCGCCCACGGCGAGCGGCTCCGGCGGTTCGTTGCCGCCCAGGGCGGCCGCCGGCGGCGGCGCTTCGCGCGGGTAGCGGATGGCCGACGGCCCGTCGAGGCGGCGCGCCGTCTCGAGCATCCGCCCGAGTTCGGCCTCGTCGCGCGGCTGCATCAGC
The DNA here is from genome assembly GCA_964451945.1 of uncultured Lentisphaerales bacterium. GTDB lineage: Bacteria > Verrucomicrobiota > Kiritimatiellia > RFP12 > JAAYNR01 > JAAYNR01. The sequence goes on along the minus strand of CAYVKQ010000042.1, from coordinate 9,503 downwards.
ACGATCTCCGGCAGGCAGCGCAGCATCGGGATGTCGAAGAGCCCGTGGTGCGTCGGCCCGTCGCCGCCGACCACCCCGGCGCGGTCGATGCAGAACGCGACCGGCAGCCGTTGCAGGCAGACGTCGTGCATCACGCAGTCGACGGCGCGCTGCAGGAAGGTCGAATAGAGGGCGACGAAGGGACGGAATCCCTGCGCCGCCATCCCCGCGGCGAAGACTACCGCATGCTCCTCGCAGATTCCGACGTCGAAGAACCGCTCCGGGTACTCTTTGGCAAAACCGTCGAGACCGGTCCCTGCGCACATCGCCGCCGTGACCGCCGCCACCGACGGATCGCGCCGCGCCAAGGCGCACAGGCGCTCGCCCATCATCTGCGAATATCCGCGGCCGTGCGCCCGCGCTGCGCCCGAACCGGGGTCGAAGCAGCCGACGCCGTGCCAGGCTTCGGGATTCTGTTCGGCGGGACGGAAGCCGCGCCCCTTGAGGGTCGAGACATGGACCACGATCGGCCGGTCGTATCCCTTGGCGACGGTCAGGGCGTCGCAGAGCGCGCGCAGGTCGTGTCCGTCGACCGGCCCCATGTAGCGCAGGCCGAACTCCTCGAAGAGGGCGTTCTTGAGGAACAGGCTCTTGACGGCCTGTTCGGTGCGGTGGTAGGGAGCGCGCAGCCGGTCCAGCCGCAACGCGTGTCCGAAGCGCTCCGCGGCCGTCTTCCAGCGGTTGTAGCGCGGGCTGGCCAGCAGCCGCCCCAGGTGGGACGAGAGGGCGCCGACGGAACCGCCGATCGACATCTCGTTGTCGTTCAGGATCACGATCAGGCGGCGGGTGACCGAGGCGAGCGCGTTCAGCGCCTCGAGCGAGATGCCGTTGCCCAGCGAGGCGTCGCCGACGACCGCCACCACCGCCTCGCCGCCGCCGCGACGGTCGCGCGCCACGGCCATCCCCATCGCGGCCGAAATCGCCGTGCCGGCGTGGCCGGCGCCGAAGGCGTCGCACGGACTCTCCCCGCGCTTGGTGAACCCCGACAGCCCCTCCGGCTGGCGCAGGGTGTGAAAACGGCCGGCGCGGCCGGTGAGCAGTTTCCACGGGTAGCTCTGGTGGCCGACATCCCAGACGATCTTGTCCGCGGGCGGACGGAACACCCGCAGCAGCGCGATGGTCAGCTCCACCACGCCGAGGTTCGACGCCAGGTGGCCACCGGTCCGGCTGACCACCTCGACCAGGCGCCTGCGGATCTCGTCGGCCAGCGCCGGCAGCTCGTGAGCCGGCAATGCCGCCACGTCGGCCGCCTGCGTAATCTGCTCCAGTCTGCTCATGGTTTCCAAAGGACTCCGCAGCGCACGCCGTCAGCCGACCGCCTTCTTGAAGCCGGCCGCGGAAGCGGTGATGGCCGCGATGTCGACGCTGAAGCTCAGGCGGAAGTAGCCGGGAGCGCCGAAGCCGCGCCCCGGCACGGCGAGGATGTTCTGCGCCAGCAGCCGCTCGACAAAGGCGAGGTCGTCGCCGCCCGGCGCCTCGGGGAAGAAATAGAAGGCCCCCCGCGGCAGGGTGAAGCGGATGCCCGCCTCCCGCAGCACACGGGCCATCTCGCGCCGGCGCGCGTCGTAGACGGCGAGGTCGACGCCCTCGCCGGCAAGCTGTTCGACCAGCATCTGGCCGATCACCGGCGCGTTGACGAAGCCGAGCGTGCGGTTGGTCATCGCCACGGCGTCGACCAGCGTCCGCGCATCGGGCATCGCGGGATTGACGAGCAGGTAGCCGACCCGCTCGCCCGCCAGCGCCAGGCTCTTGGAGAACGACCCCGCAACCACCGTGTACGGCGAAAGCGGCAGCACCGGCGGCACCTCGGCGCCGTCGTAGGCCAGCGCCCGGTAGGGTTCGTCGCTGAGAAGGAAGACCGGGCGCTCCCGGCCGGCGTTGGCCGCGGCCAGCGCCTGCGCCAGCGCTTCGAGCGCCGCGCGCGGATAGATGCAGCCGGCGGGATTGTTCGGCGAATTGACGAGCACCGCGCGGGTGCGCGGGCCGATCGCCGCCGCCAGCGCGGGGACGTCGAGATCGAAGGCGGGGGGACGGGAGGGAACGGGACGCAGCCCACCGCCGAAGTGGCCGCAGTAGGCGCCGTACTCCACGAAATAGGGGGCGGGGACGATCACCTCGTCGCCCGGCTCGATGACGGCGCGGAAAAAGGAGGTCAGCGCGCCCGCCGCGCCGCAGGTCACCACGAGATGCGCCGCGTCGACCGGCGTCTGCTGTTCCTGCGACAGCTTGCGCGCCAGCGCGGCGCGGGTCGCCGGACGTCCGGCGTTGGGGCAGTAGCCGAGTCCGAGCGGGCGTACCGCGTGTTCGGCGACCTCCAGCAGCGCCTCCCGCGTCCGGGCCGGCGCGGGGACGTCGGGATTGCCGAGACTGAAGTCGAAGACGTTCTGCGCGCCGACCTTCCGCTTCAGCTCGATCCCCGCCTCGAACATGCGCCGGATCCAGGAGGCGCTTTTCATCTGTTCCCGTACCGCCTGGCTCACCACTCCGCTCATCTCCGTTCAGTCCTTTCCTTTGTTCGCGTCACCCGCGTCAGCGGCGCCGCCCTGCAGCAGACGCGCGGTCACCGAACCGCGCTTCTTGAGAATCTTCGCGCCGCGGGTGATTTTGCAGAGGCTGATGCTCAGCTCCCCGGCGATTTTCCGCTGCGGCACACCGGCGTCGAGCCGCTGCAGCAACCGCCAGCGGAGTGCAAGGGTGCGCATCTCCGAAGGCGTGAGGATTTCGTCGAAAAAGCGGCGCATCTCCGCCGCCGACCCGATGCGCGAAAACACCTCGGCCACCGTGTCCACCGCTGCCGCGTCCACTGCTTTGCTATGCCTTGGCATATTCTCCGATCCACCCGCGGAGGCGGGCGATGGTCTGGCGGATGTCAGCGTTCTGCTGCTCGCCCTCCTGGATCTCGCGTTCGATGATCAGGTCGCCGTCGAAGCCGATGGCCAGCAGCGCCTTCATGAATTCGGGGAAGCGCACCGCGCCGTCGCCCACCGGAACCTCGCGTCCCAGCTCATAGGGGTTGGTGGGATAGAGGCCGTCCTTGGCGTGGATTTCGCGCACGTAGCGGCCGAAGACGGCGAGGGCGTCGACCGGGTTCGCCTTGCCGTAGAGGACCAGGTTGGCGGGATCGAGGTTGATGCCGAGGTTGCCGGTGCCGACCGTCTCGATGTAGCGGAGCAGCGTCACGGGCGTCTCCTGCCCCGTCTCGAACCAGAACTCCAACCCCCGTTCTTTGCAATGCGCGGCCACTTCGCGGATGGCCGCCGCGACGGGCTCGAACTCCGGGTCGGTCATGTTCTCCGGCAGGAAGCCGCAATGGGTGATGATCGCGGGCACTCCGATCCAGACGGCGAAATCGGCCCACCGTTTGAGCGCCGCGATGCGCTGGGCGCGGTAGGCGGGCGGCACCAGGCCGAGCGTCGCCGGACCTTCGCGGAAATTCCACGCCGCCGGCCCGGGCACCCCGGCCCACAGCGCGGTGATGCGGATCCCCGCCCGCGCCGCCTTTTCGCGGGCCGTCCTGGCGATCGCCTCCGTCGCCAGCGTGGCGTCCCCGGTCGAAAGCTGGCAGCAGGAGAGGCCGAAGCGCGAAACGGTGTCGAAACACGCACCCCCGTTGCGCAATCCGTTCATCACACCGATATCCATTGGGATTCCTCCATTTCCCGTGTCACCCTTTTTTGCCGACTCAGGCCAGCGCCCGCAACGCAGCGGCGTAATCGGGCTCCTGCGCGATTTCCGGGACCAGCTGACTGTGGCGGACTTTGCCGGCCGCGTCGAGCACCAGGACGGCGCGGGCCAGCAAACCGCGCAACGGGCCGCCGGTGATCGTCACGCCGTAGGCGGTGCCGAAGCCGGGCGAGCGGAAGGCCGAGAGCGGCACCACATGGGAGAGCCCTTCCGCGGCGCAGAAACGGCCCTGGGCGAAGGGGAGGTCGGCCGAGACGCACAGCACCACGGCGCCCGGTTTGGCGCCGACCGCTTCGTTGAAGCGGCGCACCGAGGCGGCGCACACCGGCGTGTCGATGCTGGGAAAAATGTTGAGGACCACGGTCTTGCCCGCATAGTCGGCGAGCTGTGTCTCGGAAAGGTCGCCTTTGGTCAGCGTGAAACCGGGCGCACGGGTCCCGACCGCCGGCAGGCTGCCGGCGGTGGCGACGGGAGAACCCTTGAAGGTGATGGAAGCCATGTGAATCCCTCCGCGTTACGAAAAGTTCCGATGCCGACAACGCCATCGGAATAGGTTGAAATGATACCATCAAACGGAGGGAACTGCAAAACAGGGAAAGGGGGGGCCGTTCAGGTCAATCGCGGAGGCGAAAGAGGAAGGTCAGACGGATGCGCGAGGCGACGGGGCGGCCGCCGCGGGTCGCCGGCGCGAAGCGGGCGCGGCGGATGGCGTTCGCAGCGGCGCGGTCGAGTTCGGAGAAACCGCTGGGGGCAATGATTGCCTGCTCGTCGGTGCGGCCGTCGGCGCGCACGGTCAACTCGATGACGACACGCCCCTCCTCGCCGCGGCGGCGGGCGCCCACGGGGTAGATGGGGCGGATCACGGCGCGCGCCGAGGCCTGGCGGGTACCGCTGCCGAAGCCGGTGCCCGGGCCGTCCCCGGAACCGGGGGCGCCGCTGCCGTCGACGGTCTCGATCTGGGCGGGGTCGGCCGCCTCGCCGGGATCGGGCGCGAAGGGGGTTTTCTCGTCGAACCGCGCTTCGCGCGGCGAGAGGTCCGGCGGGCGCGGCCCGGCCTCGGGCAGGGTGACCGGGGTGTCGGCGGCGGGCGCCGTCAGCGCTGCGGCGGGCGTCGGCGGGCGCCGGCGCTCGTCCGGCCGCGCGACCGGTTCGGGGCGGGCCGGGGCCTGCAGCGGGATGTCGCTTTCGGCGGCGTTGTCGCCGGCGCCGGCGGCGGCGGAAACGGCGGTGTCGGCGAGCGCGATGTCGACGGCGGCGAACGCGATCCGGGCCGGCGCGGCCGGCTGCAGCGAGCGGGTGGCGAACCAGCCGAAGGCGGCGGCGGCAACGAGGTGGAGCGCGAACGAGAGGCCCCACGCGGCCGGTTGTCTGCGGATCCTCATGGCGCGGCGGCGGACGCGGGTGCGGTCGGCGCGCCCTCGACCTGGAAGGCGACGGCCTCGACCCCCCCGCGCTTGAGTTTGGCGAGAATCTCGATGCCGGGGCCGATGTCGGCCCGGCGGTCGGCGCTGATCAGCACCGGCGTCGCCCGCTCGCGCCACAGCTCGACGGCGCCGACGACGGCGTCGTCGAGCGTGGCCGGCGCGCCGTTCAGCTCGACCTGGTTGTCGGCGGTAAGCGAGACGATGATGCGGTCGCCGCTCTCGACCGTGCCCGCGGCCCGGGGAAGGTCGACGCGGACGCCGCGGTGGACCGACATCGAGAACATGGCGTAGATGAAGTAGACGAGCAACAGGAACACCACGTCCATCAGCGGGATCATCTCGATGCGCGAGGCGCGGTCGTCGAACCCGGAGTCAAGCGCCATGGGCCTTCCCCCTTTCGCAGGCGACGGCCGCGCGGTGGACCAGCTGTTCGAAATCGCGCGTGCGGCGGCGGACAAGCGCGACCGCGGCGTTGAACGGGATCAGGGACGAGATCGAAATCACCAGTCCGGCGGCCGTGGTGATGAGCGCCTCGGCAATGCCGCCCGTGACCGCGGCGGGATCCTGCGCCCCGCTGGCGCTCAACATGTGGAAGGAGCGGATGATGCCGGTCACCGTTCCCAGGATGCCGAGCATCGGCGCGAGCGTGATGATGGTGTCGAGAATGGCGAGGCCGTGCCGGAGGGCGGCGATCTCGCGCTCGGCGGCGGCGTTGAGGGCGTCCTGCAGCGCGATGTCGCGCTGACCCAGCCCGGCCGCGAGGATGCGGCCGGCGGCCGACGAGGTCTGGGCGGCCAGGTCCCCGGCCTCGTCGAAGCGGCCGGCGGCAAGCGCCGCGATCACGCGGTCGACCCTCTTGTCGGCCAGGGCGTCGGCCGCGCGCTCATGGGCATAGTGAAGCGCGCGCTCGACCGTCTGCGCCACCGCGGCCAGCGAACACGCCAGCAGGGGCCACATGACCACCCCGCCCCGTTGGAAAAGAGTGACGGCGGTCCCGAAAACCGTGTCGGCGGCAAAACGGATGGCGCTGATGGAGAACATCGCGGGCAAACGGGTTCCTGTTGGGTTCAGGGTTCAGGGTTCAGGGTTCAGGGTTCAGGGTTCAGGGTTCAGGGTTCATCATACCATGAAACGTTTTGCATGCGGAAGCGGTTCAAGGTTTGTTCGCGGCGCAGCCGCACGGCTGGCTAACCGATTACGGACTGCCGGCAATTCCAATACTGGCGGCGCTAGCGGTATCCAAGTCGGGATCGGGATCGAAATCGCCGAAAAACGAAAGGAATTCGATCCCGATACCGAATAGCGATTCCAATTCCGACCGCACGGATGCGATCATCACTGGAATTGCCGCGGGGGCCGCAGTCGCGCTTGCTTTCGCCGGCGGCGCCTATTTGGGCGTGACGACGAGGGTGTGTGTGACGGGTTTGACGGCGGCGCGGGCCAGCGCCGCTTCCTGGGCGTTGCGGGCGAGCAGCTTGCCGCGCAGGAGCGCGATCGCCTGCGTCACTTCCTCGTCCCCGGGATTGTCGGCCGCCAGCGCGCGGAAATTCGTGATCTGCCCCTTGATGGTCTGGGTCTCCCGGTTCTGCTTGCCGGCCACGACCCGGTCGAGTTGGGCAAAGGGCCCGGAGAAGGGGTTGTCGGGAAAGGCCTCGGCTAGATTGACGCCAGCTTCCAGCTCGGCTTTGGAGAAGGTTCTGCTGGTGGCTCCCCATGCGACCTCGGCCGCCGGCGCAGCGAGGTTCTTGACCACCAGCAGGAAGCGGTTCAGGTCGCGGTTGAAGGGGAGGAAGGGAAGGATGCTGCGCGTGCCGCCGGGGTCTTTCTCGCCGCCGCTGAAGCAGAAGGGATAGCGCGCGCTCTCGATTTCGACCTTGCCGTTGGCCGCCGACACCACCCGGTGGCCCTCGGTGGCGGTGGCGGTGCCGGCCAGATCGACGGTGATCGTGCCAATGGCGCCGTCCAGCCCCATCGCCTTGAGGAAGGCGTAGGCCATCACCAGGTGTCCGTTGGCCGCGGGGTGGACGCCGTCGCCGCCGCACACGTGATATTCGTTGCCCAGCGCGGTCTTGGCCTCCTGCATGACCTTCATCATGAGCGGATGCAGCGCCGCATAGACGAAGCCGTTCTCGGCGGCGAGGCGACCCGCAATCCCGCTCAGCCTGGCAAGGTTGTCGTTGTAGGCCTGGTCGGCGTCGGGCTCGCTCTTGCGCCACGTCTCCGTGTCGACGGGGCCGGGGCCGCCGACGACCATGCGCGCGCCAAGCTCCTTGCAGCGCGTCTGGATGCGCCGGGTGCCGTCCTCGTAGGCCTTTCCGATCCCGTCGGTATAGGGCCTGTATCCGCCGTCGTTCATGCCGAAGCAAGTGGTGACGACGGTCGGCTGCCACGGTATCAGGTCGTTCTCCATGCGGCTGGCGAAGCCGGGGGCGCGCTCGCCGCTCCAGCCGAACTGGTACATCGTGAGATCGAGCTCGGGGACGCAGGCCAGGAGATAGATCTCCATGAACCGGCTGTACAGCTTCTGTTCGGTGATCGAATCACCCACGATGGCGACGCGGTCGCCCTTCTTGAGGATCAGATCCCCGGCGACGCCGCGCCACGGCGCCGCGAGGAGACCCGCCAGGAGCAGGGCACAGGCAGTGGTTCGTGCAAGGTTTGTCCGGTTTGCCGGCGAAACGCGCTTCAAGGTCATGGAATCCTTTCCCGGTGGTTGCACACCGTATGGGCGGCCCGTCACATGAACAACAATGAGCCGCCCCGACGGAGGCAAGTGTAGTACGGCGGCGCACTTGGGGGCAAGCGGAGACAGCGCGCCCTGCATTTGAAATACAGTGCACCCACTGCCGCCGCCGTGCTATACTGTTTCCGTTTTTGAGGAATCCTTTCCTACAACGGAAAAAGGAGAACCATGAAACGACTGCTATGCGGCATCGGAGTGGCATTCCTGTTGAGCGGATACGCCTGTGCGGAGGCTGCCTGCGGCAAAGCCGCCGGCCACGGCCGGCCAGGAGATTCCCGCCGGGGCGAAACTGGTCGACGAGGACAAGCTTCCGCGTTGCTTTGTCGACAAGAACAAAGACAACGTCTGCGACAAGAGCGTGCTCGCCGGAGGCAAGTGCAAGGCAAACCATGTCAAGCGGGTTCCGCCCGCCAAAGCCAAGGAGACGCCCGAGGCCGAAGCCGCGGAGGAGAAACCGGCACCGGCGCCTAAAACCGGGAAGCTCGGTTGCGTGGGCTGCGGCCGCTGCCTGATCGGCAAGAGCTGCCTGGCCTAGGCGGCAACGCGACATGCGGACGATATCCACCGATCAGATTGATCTGGCATTGGACGACCATGCCAACCTTGCGCTCCTGAAGAACCGGCTGACCGGTCACGACTATGCCGGAAAGGCGCCGTTCTGGCGGCTCTACTACCAGCAGGGCCAGCATCTGCACCGTGAGATTACGCCGGAAGGCCAGACGCCCGCCATCACCGTTCGGAGGCGCGCACTCACGGTGACGTATAAGCAGCTCAATTCCAGAGACGGGCCGCTCCCGATCCGCCTGACGTTCCGCATAACGGTCGAAGGCGATGAAAGCCGGTGGTCCGCCACGGTCGTGAACAACACGGGGGAGTTCCTGGTAAAAGAACTCCAGTTCCCCGAAGTCCGCGTCAGCGACCGTGACATCCGGGACGACACCGACATCGAGCGGCGCGTGAACTGGGCGTTCCAGCGCGGGTTGCTCCACGATGTCGAAATCTACCGGTGCCGCCGCACGATCGCGGCCACGCCGCACTACCAGTCCTATCTGGGCCGGGTGAACGCCTTGCGCGAACGGTTTGCGGACTTCCTGCACGACGGCCGCTACACCGATACCGAAGGGTTCGCGATCGACTCCGAGCAGGTTGACGCGCGGGCATTTGTCGCCGGCGACCGCATGGCGGTCGTGGTTTGCCAGAGCCACCTGCCGGAAGCTTCGGCGACCTTGCGCGTCCCCGGCTACCGGTTTGCCGAGTCGGGCCATCTGGGCAACGCCTCGCTGCTGCCAGGCCCGGATTACGTGGCGATCCGCCTGGGCAAGCATGGATTGGCCATCCTCGTGTTTCAGCGGTCGCCTCAAAAAAAACCATCCACAAAAGGAGTTCATCATGGCAGAGGAGAAATGGCAGATTCATGCGCATCGCGGCGGACGGCTCGAGTTCGATGAGAACACGCTCTCCGCCTTCCAGGCCAGCTATGCCGCGGGCCTGCGCGGGTTCGAAACCGACGTCCGGATGTGCAGGGACGGCGCGCTGGTCATCATGCACGATGCGTCGGTCGAGCGGATGACGCTGGGCACCGGGGAGGTCGAGGACCTGACCGAGGCCGAACT
>CAYVKQ010000041.1:7790-15115 GCA_964451945.1 uncultured Lentisphaerales bacterium | reverse complement strand
CCTCGACGGTTGACCGACTGACCAGCGTCCTGATCGAGATGTTTCAAAAATGAAGTGCCCAACCACGGCCTGATACCGGTAACCATCAGGAATGATGCCATTCGCCGTTCCATTTGCACGCCTTTTGTGCTATAAACCGCGAATGATTCCGTATGAAAAGATATTGAATGCCGAGCAGCGCGCCGCGGCGACGGCGGGGGACGGTCCCCTGCTGGTGCTGGCGGCCGCGGGCACGGGGAAGACCCACACGCTGGTCTACCGCGTGGCCCACCTGATCGAGCGGGGCGTGCCGCCCGGCTCGATCCTGCTGCTCACCTTCACCAACCGCGCCGCCAGGGAGATGCTGGACCGCGCGCGGGGGGTGTGCGGCGACGCGGTGGGCTCGGTGTGGAGCGGCACCTTCCACCACATCTGCAACCGCATCCTGCGGCGCTTCGGCGAATGCGTCGGCTACCGCAACGACTTCACCATCCTCGACCGCGACGACGCCCGCTCGCTGATCGACACCTGCGTCAAGGAGCTGAAGATCACCTCCAAGGAGTTCCCCAAGAAGGACGTGCTCGCCAGCCTCTTCAGCAACGCCGCCAGCCGCGGGGTCCCCGTCGCCGACGTCATCGACACCGCGCTCGACACGCTGAAGGTCGACGCCGCCGACATCGTCCGCGTCGCCGACGCCTACGCCGCCCGGAAAACGGCGCTGCAGGCGATGGACTTCGACGACCTGCTCACCAACGGCCTGCGGTTGATCACCGAACACGAGTCGATCCGCCGCCACTATCAGGAACGTTTCGAGCACATCCTGGTCGACGAATACCAGGACACCAACGGGCCGCAGGCGCGGCTGGTCGACCTGCTGGCGGAACCGCGGCGCAACGTGATGGCGGTCGGCGACGACTTCCAGTGCATCTATTCGTGGCGCGGCGCCGACTTCCGCAACATCATGGAGTTTCCCAAGCGCTACGCCGGCTGCACGATCGTCAAACTCGAGCAGAATTACCGCAGCGTGCCGGAGATCCTGTCGGTGGCCAACACCTGCATCGCCGGAAATCCCGAACAGTTCCAGAAAGTACTGCGCGCCACGCGGCCACCGCGCGTGAAACCGCGGGTCCTCTACCTGCGCGACGGCAACGAACAGGCCGACACGGTCGTCCGCCTGGTCCGGCGCTACCGCGAGGAAGGATACCGCTATGCCGACATGGCGGTGCTCTACCGCGCGCACTTCCACTCGATCGAACTGCAGGTGGCGCTGGGGCGCGTGGGCATCCCCCACCGCATCACCTCGGGCGTCGGGGTGTTCGAGCAGGCGCACGTCAAGGATGTACTCGCCTTCCTGCGCGTCTGCACGCGGCCCGCCGACCGCATGGCGTTCGAGCGCCTGCTGGGAATGCTGCGCGGCGTGGGCGCAAAGACCGCCGACGGCTGGTGGAACAAGCTGGGCGGCCGCTTCGACGCCGCCGATCCGGCGCAGCGCGAGGCGCTAAGCAAGCTGATGAAGAAGTCGGCCGCCGACGAATGGGAGGCGGTCGCCGGCGCGCTGGCCGCCTACCACGACGAAGGACTCGCCGGCAACGGCGGCGAGGCGATCGAACGCTTTGTCAACGCCTTCTACGGCACCTACCTCGCCCGCACCTACGAATTCGCCGAGCGGCGCGCCGAGGACATCCAGGAACTGGAGCTTCAGATCATGCGGGCGGCCGACGTGCCGGCGTTCCTCTCCGAAGTGGCGCTGCTCACCAACGTCGACCACCAGTATGCGCGGCACGAGCGCGGCGAGGAGGAGGACGCGGTGCAGCTCGGCACCGTGCACCAGGCCAAGGGGCTGGAGTGGCCGGTGGTCTTCGTGATCTGGGCCGTCGAGGGGATGTTCCCGTCGGGGCGGACGCTGGAGGAGGCGGGCGGCGACGCCGAGGAGCGCCGCCTCTTCTATGTCGCCGTGACGCGCGCCCGCGACGAGCTGGTGCTGGCGGCGCCCGAAATCCGCCGCGCGCGCGACGGCGGCGTCTTCTACTGCAAACCGTCGCGCTTCATCAAGGAGCTCCCCCGCGCGCTCGTCCGCGAGACCTTCGGCAACCGAATGTAGCCTCATCCCTTCCCGATGCAGCCGAGGACAAACGGGAAGAAGGCGTCGGCGGCCCGCGTCCAGGTGAGCCGCTGCCGCGCGAAAGCCCGGCCGGCGGCGCCGATGCGCCGCGCGCGGTCGCGGTCGGCGAGCAGCTCGCCGACGCGGTCGGCAATCTCCTCCGCCGTGCCGCGGTGCAGCAGCACCGCCTCCTCGCCGTCCTTGAGGAAACGCCCCAGATTGGTCGCCGGGAGGATCACCGGCCGGCCCGAAACGAGAAACTCGGGGAGCTTGGAGGGAAAGCGGAAATCGTTGAAGGGGCCGGGCGCCCCGGGCTGCACCAGCACGTCGGCGCGGGCGAGCAGCGCCGGCAGCCCGCGGCGCGGCAGGACGCCGCACTCGGTCACATAGGGCGCGCTGACGGCGGCCCGTTCGGCGAAGGTCTCGTCGTAGCAGGCACCGCTGCGGAGCAGGCGCACCGCGGACCCCCGGCGGTTGAGCAGCGCAACCGCCTCGTAGAGCGTCAGCATCTCCGCCGCGTTGTTGGGGTGGACATTGCCCGTGTAGACGAGCGTCGCCGGGCCGTCGCGCGGCCCGGCGGCGGGAGGCGGCAGCGGATCGAACAGGTCCGCGTCATAGCCGGGCCAGAAGAGCTGCACGGGAACGCCGCGCGGCACCTGTTCGGCCAGCCGATCCAGCAGCACCGTGACGCCTGCGGCCCGCCGCAAAAAACGGCGCATGCGGAACGGATGGGAGAGAGCGCGGTTGCGCAGGTGGCGGTAGCGGATCCAGGCACGCGGGGCGCGGAGGCTGCGGTAGGGAACGCAGAGATGGGCGGCGGTGATGGCGTCCTCGTTGTCCTCGAGATGGACCAGGCAGGGGCAGCGGTAGCGGCGGACGAGCACGGCGGCGGCGGCGCGGACGTTCTCGCGGGGGGTCCAGGCGATCACCGCATCGCACCGCGTTTCGCCGCCCAGCGCGTTGGCGCGGTCGTCGAACGGCGGGTAGCGGATGGCGACGGAAACCCGCTCAGGCGCCCGCGCGGCGAGCGCCTGCGCGTGGAGCGCGCTGTTGCTGTCGGGCGGGCCGTGCATCACGATCACAAGCTGGAGGGAACGTTCCACCATGGCCAAAGCATACGCGATCCCCCGCCGTCCCGGTAGCAAAAACAGGCACACGGTTTGCCGGCGGCGGACATTCTTGGTATCTTTTGCGCTTTCATTCACCGGAAAGCAGAAACAAGCAAATGAAGCGAAGAGTGGTTTTCCTGTCGGCCGCCTTGGCGGGCGTGTGCTGCCTGATGTGCGTCAGCGGGAGTGCGGCGGCGGATACCGGCGCGGACAAGAAAGAGGCGGCGCCGCTCAAGACCTGGGTGGCGACGCGCGCTGTCCCGGCGCCGAAACCCGGCCGACTGCTGGAGCAGCCGAAAAGCGAAGCCCCTCCGCGCAACATCGTCTTGATCATCGGCGACGGCATGGGCCAGGGCGCCTACGATCTGGCCTCGCTGCACGCGCACGGCGCAACGGGGCGCCTCTTCATGCAGCAGCTGCCGGTGGCCGGATTGTGCGAGACCCGCTCGCAGAACTCCGCCGTCACCGACTCGGCCGCGGCAGGCACGGCGATCGCCTGCGGCAAAAAAACCAACAACGGCGTGGTCGGCATGACGGCCGACGGGCAGAAGCTGAAGTCCATCGCCTACGCCGCCCGCGACCTGGGCAAAGCGGTCGGCGTCATCACCTCCGATGCGCTTTCCGGCGCGACGCCGGCGGCCTTCTTCGCCATGCAGCCCGCCCGCGGCATGGCCCCCGAAATCGTCGCGGACGCGAGCCGGAGCCGGTTCGACATCCTGATCGGCAGCGCGGCGACACGCGGGCTGTTCAAGCAAAACGGCAAAGAACCCAACCAGAGCGACCTTCAGGCCGCGATGGAGACCGCCGGCTACCGTTTCATCGACTCGCCCGCGGCTTTCGCGGCCGTGCCGGACGGAGTCAAGGTGGTCGGCCAGATCGAGGGCACGATCCTTGCCGAGGACGCCACGGCGCTGGCGAAACTGACGGAAACCGCGATCGCGCGCCTGGCCCGGGACATAGACGGTTTCTTCCTGATGGTGGAGAGCGCCTATCCCGACCACGGCGGGCACGGAAACGACCCCGACACTTCGATCCTGGGGACGATCCATGCCGACTGGGCGGCCCAGGCCGCCGTCGCCTTCGCCGCGGCGCACGGCGACACGCTGGTCATCTGCACGGCCGACCACGAGACCGGCGCCCTGTGCGCGGTCAAGGGGACGGCGCCGGACGCCCGGCCGGTGATCGTCTACGGCGGCACCAACCACAGCGGCACGCCGGTGCCGCTCTACGCCTTCGGTCCGGGCGCCGAGCGTTTCGGCGGACACATCGACAACACGGACATCGCGCGCACCATCGGCGTCCTGTGGGGCGTTGCGCTTCCCGCCGCCGCCAACTGAGATTCACATTCCATGGGCAAATCCCCCGGCATCGGGTATGATCCGGGCGACCTTTTCTTGACAAGCCTTCGCACAAGGAGAAACCACACATGATCCGGTCCTGGCTTTGCTCGCCGCTGCAACGGCTCTTCCCCCGCACCCCCGCGCGACCGAACCGCGTGTGGTCGTACGACGCCGCCTTGAACGAGCGGTTCAGCTTTCAGGTCGGGCTCCGCGACGAAGTCTCCGACCTGCAGCAGGCGCACGGCGCAACCGCGGTGACGTGCCGCGTGGCGGCGCCGCGGGGGTGGACCGTCCGCGTGCGGCGGGTGGGCCACGTCCCCGTCGCCCACCGCAACACCGCCACGCCGGCCTCCGACATCGACGGCGTCGCCAACTATCCCGGGTTTGTCCCCGACCCGCTGTTCGACGAGGACGAACTGACACTGCCGCCGGCCGAGACCCAGAGCTTCTACATCACGCTCGTGCCGGCCCGCCGCGCCCGTCCGGGAACCTTCCCGGTGACGGTCACGCTCGCACACAAGGAGGGCGGGACCATCCGCGCGCACACGGCGCGTGTCACGCTGCACGACGTGACCATCCGCCCGCGCCGCGCCTTCCCCGTGGTGCAGTGGTTCTACGCCGACCAGCTCATCGACTGGTACAAGACCGACCTCTTCGACGACCGCTTTTTCCAGATCGCGGAGACCTATTTCCGCAACCTCGCCGCCCACGGCCAGGACACCGCCTATGTTCCGGTCTTCACGCCGCCGCTCGACGGCGTGAAGCGTCCGACGCAGTTGCTGCGCGTGACGCGGCGCGGCAAGGACCGCTACGCCTTCGACTGGAGTGACGTGCGGACCTACGTGCGCCTGATGCAGGCATGCGGGCTCAAGCACTTCGAATGGACCCACTTCTTCACCCAGTGGGGCGTGCGCCACGCCATCCGCATCTACGAGGGCCAGGGGCGCGACGAAACGCTGCTGTGGCCCCCGGAAACGGGCGCGGCCTCCGACACCTACCGCGCCTTCCTTTCGCAGTTCCTCCCCGAGCTCAAGGCC
The DNA here is from genome assembly GCA_964451945.1 of uncultured Lentisphaerales bacterium. Taxonomy (GTDB): domain Bacteria; phylum Verrucomicrobiota; class Kiritimatiellia; order RFP12; family JAAYNR01; genus JAAYNR01. Next base: position 9,549 of record CAYVKQ010000041.1, on the reverse strand, counting down.
TTCTGCGAACGGGAGAAGATTCTGAAGCGTTCATTCTTCCACGTGTCCGACGAGCCCCACGGCGAAGAGGCGCGCGCAAACTACATCCAGGCGCGCGATCTGCTCAAGGAGCTGGCGCCGTGGATGCGGGTGATGGACGCGCTCTCGGAGATCGAATTCGGCCGCGGCGGACTGACCGACACGCCGGTCGCCTCGATCTCGACGGCGCTGCGGTTCGTGGAGGAGGGAATCCCCTGCTGGTGCTATTTCTGCTGCGGGCCGCGCGGCCGCTTTCTCAACCGCCTGCTCGACACGCCGCTGGCGAAGATCCGCATGAGCGGCTGGCTTTTCTACCGCTGGCCATTCGGCGGCTTCCTCCACTGGGGCTACAACTACTGGTGCAAGAGCCAGACCCGGACCCTCATCGACCCCTTCACCGTGCAGGACGGCGGAAAGTGGCCGGGATGGGCCTTCGGCGACACGTTCCTTGTCTATCCCGGACCCGAAGGGCCGATCGACTCGCTCCGCTGGGAGGCCTTCGCCGACAGCCTGCAGGAGTACGCGCTGCTGCAGACGCTCGGCGTGCCGCGCGACGGCGCCCTGCTCGCGCCGCTGCGTTCCTTCGAAGACTTCCCCAAGGCCGAGGCGTGGCGCCTGAAGGCCAGAAAGGCGCTCTTCGCGGAGCGCTGACCCCCCGCAATCGAGGTCCGGCCATGCCCGCGCCGAAACCGGAACGCCCCAACATCCTCTTCATTCTCGCCGACGACCATGGCGCCTGGGCGATGCGCTGCGCGGGCAACGCCGAAATCGAGACACCGAACCTCGACCGTCTGGCGGCGACGGGGAACCGGTTCACGAATTTCTTCTGCGCCAGCCCCGTCTGCTCCCCCGCCCGAGCCACCCTCCTGACGGGGCGCATCCCGTCGCAGCACGGCGTCCACGACTGGCTTGCCGCCGGCGACACGCTCGCGAAATACGAACCGGCCCGCGGCGGCGAGCGGATCGAGTACCTGGCGGATCAGCCCGGCTACACCGACCTGCTGGCGGCGGCCGGCTACCGCTGCGGCCTCAGCGGCAAATGGCACATGGGCGACTCCCACCACCCGCAGAAGGGGTTCGAATACTGGGCCGTCCACGCCAAGGGAGGCGGGCCGTACTACGGCGCACCGATGGTCCGCGGCGACGGCGTGGTCGAGGAACCGCGCTACATCACCGACGTCTTCACCGACAACGCGCTGGACTGGATCGACGCGCGCGGCGGCGACGCCGCGCCGTTTTACCTGAGCGTCCACTACACGGCCCCGCATTCGCCCTGGGAGCGCGACCAGCACCCCGCCAAACTGTACGACCGCTATTTCAGCGACTGCCCGTTCGCGTCGCTCCCCAACGGTCTGACGCCCCCCGCCTGGGTCAGAACGCTCAACATCCCGATCCGTTCGGAGGCGGCGCGGCGCGAAACGCTCAGCGGCTACTTCGCCGCCGTCACCGCCATGGACCGCAACATCGGCTGCCTGCTCAACCGGCTTGAAGCGAACGGACTGCGGGAGCGGACGCTGGTCGTCTTCGCCGGCGACAACGGCATGAACATGGGGCACCACGGCGTGTACGGCAAAGGCAACGCCACCTTCCCGCTCAACCTCTTCGAGGAGTCGGTCAAGGTCCCGTTCATCGCCTCGCACCCCGGGCGGATTCCCGAGGGGCGGGTCAGCGAAGAGCTGGTGGGGCAATACGATTTCCTGCCGACGCTGCTCGAGTACGCCGGCGTCCCCAACCCGCTGGC
>CAYVKQ010000041.1:2375-7690 GCA_964451945.1 uncultured Lentisphaerales bacterium | reverse complement strand
CGCTGCGAAGAGGGCGCCCGCGCGTTCGCGCCGCATCCCGGTTGAGCGGTGATCAGGGAAACGCGAAGCCGTCGGGCAGGGACACGTCGAGCCTGTTCCACGGCATCCGCCGCAGCGCCGTCATGAAGGCTTCCTCCATCGTGCCGGCCTCGACCGTTGGCGTCAGCACGCGCTCGAACGGCGGCGTATGCTTGGGCGAGTCGAGCAGGTTCAGCTTGAGCGGACCGGCGATCCGGTACGGGGCGACGGCATCGCGCCGCGCGAGTCCCGCCTTCACCCCCCCGGCGATGCGCGCGCAGGCCGCCGCCGGAATCAGGCTGCACGCCTGGTAGGCGCCAAGCGCGCGCTTGACCGTCACCGTCTCGATGCCCGGAATCTTGCCGCGCAGTTCGGCGATGATCTTGTCGTCGCCGCTGGCGAAGACGGTCGGCACGCCGCGGTCCCCCGCCAGCGCCGCCGCCATGCTCCCCTCGCTGAGGAAGAGCGCGCCGTCGTTGACCTCCCACAGGCTGTGCGAAAGGATCGCATTGGGCGTCCCGCCCATGGCGTGCATGCCGACCAGGACGAGTGCGTCGAACGAATCGTCGAACAGCGGCATCCAGTGCGGGCCGCTGCAATTGCGTCCGTGGATGATCTCGCAGCGGGGGTCGAGGTCCTCGAAGCGGATGTTGTACCCGCTGCCGTGGCTGTCGTTGACCAGCACTTCCGTCGCTCCGGCCTCGAACGACGCGACGACCGCCGCGTTGACTTCGGCGGTCAGCAAATCCTGCATCCGCCGCCGGTGCGCGGCGCTTTCCGGCGAGGGGTCGCCCCGTTTCTCGAAGAACGCCACCCCCGCCACACCCTCGATATCGGTCTGAACATAGATTTTCATACGCGTCCTTATGCCGGAATGTGCCAATCCTCGGGACCGACGGCGACCGGCAGCCCGAGCCGCGCCGATTCGAGAAACTTCAGGGCGATGCGGTTTACGGCCACCGCCGAATCGACCGGACAGGGGTTCTCGCCCTTGCCGTCGAGATGGGTCAGGAAGCGGTCCAACTGCAGGGCGTGTCCCTTGTTCACACCGACGCAGCGCGGCTTCTCACCCGTCTTCACGGCCCGCACGCGTTCCGCGGCCGCCGCCTCGAGGAATCCGTGCATCCCCGGCTTCGCCACGACTTCGTCGCCGACGGTGAAGGGGAACGCGCGGATCGGCGGTTCGTCGGCCATGCCGAACTGCCGCACTTCGAGGTGGTGCTCCATCACCACAATGATGTTGCGGGTCGTCGCCTCGATCAACTCCTTTGGATAGTCGAAATGCCCGACCATGGTGTGCTGCAGCGTGGTCAGGCTGCCGTCGTCGAACCGGAGCAGCAGGGTGAAGTTGCCGCGCGGCGAACCCTCGGCGAAGGCGCGCACGGGGTGCCCGGGGTTGAACCACAGCGCCAGATCGATGAAGTGGACCATTTCGGCAAACATGATCCCCTCGGCATCCCAGAAGATCCACTCCTTCCACGTGCGGATGTCGTCATTGACCCGCATCAGGATCTGCCGTCCGCGCTGCTCCGGCAACGCCGCCATCGGGGTCTCGGTGTGGACGATCGAGGGCGGCAGCGACGGCACGTCGCCGGCCGCCCGGTCGAGCAGCCGTTTGAACTCCAGGATCGCCGGGCTTGACCGGCGGTTGTGCCCGACGCACACCGGGCGCCCCGTGCGGCGCGTCGCCTTGATGATCTCCACCATCTCGGCACGACTCGGGGCCAGCGGTTTCTCGGTGTAGACGGCCTTGCCGGCCTCGATCGCCGGGATGATGAACTCGCCGCGCAGGTTGGTGTGGGTCGCCAGAATGCAGAGGTCGATATCGTCGGCGGCGACCACTTTGCGCCAGTCGGTCTCGAAGCGGCGCGCCCCGAAAGTCTCGCGGCACGCCTTGGCGACCGCCTCGTTCAGGTCGCAGACCGCCACCAGATCAATGCGAGGGTTGCTTTTGCAGTTCGGTAGATGGGCCGCCTGGGCCATCATGCCGCAACCGACCACCGCCACCCGGTACTTTTTTTGCACGTTCATCGGTTCCCGCTTCCTTTTTCAGATGTGGAAAGAACGGCGCTAACGTACCACCCCCCGCGTGGTTCCGTCAAACCGTTCCGTGGACACACTACGCGTCATGCCCTTCGCGCGCGGGGGTGCCGGCGGCGGGGACCTCGGGCGGGCACAGCCAGGGCGGTTTCCCCTGCGGGTCGCGCAGGGGGCACGCGGGGTCGGGCCGCCGCGCGACCTCCTCGCGCAGGTGCAGGCAATCGAGAATGCCGCCGACCGTCGCCGCGGCATCCGCGTCGCAGTTCCATTGCGCCTCGGCCAGCGCCACGTGGGGGAAGGGCGTGCGGCGGCAGAAGACGGAGTGGTCGGCGACCACGCCGGCATGTGTGTTCGCGGAACGCTTCTCCTGGAACCGCCGCGCCCACCGCTGCAGAAACCGCATGTATTGGATGTGTGTCGCCAGCCCGCCGCCGACCTGGTAGCGTTCGGCGTTGCTGGTCATCCACTCCTGCAGCGACGCTTCGGTGTAGGGCGGATCGGCGGGACAGGTCTTGCTGTAGCCGTGGCCGTAGGGGATGCTTTTGTAGAGGTAGCCGAAATCCTCGTCCTCGCCGCGGACGCTCGTGCCCGACGCGCAGTTTTCCCAGTAGATGTTGCACCGCGGGTCGAGCCGTTCGAGGTGCGAGTAGTCGCCGAAATCGTGGTGGATGCCGCAGGAAATCCACAGATCGGGGAAATCCCGCTTGATCGCGTCCACGATTGGATTGACGAACTCCAGCATGATCTCGCCCATCGTCCTGCCGGCGCAGCGCGGGCATCGGCACTTCGGACACTCGGTGAACGACTGGAAGTAGATGCCGTCGCACCCGGTCGGCGCGTAGATTTCGCGAACTTTGCGCAGGATTTCGCGCTGGAAAAAGCGGCGGTTGCCCTCGCTGCTGCCGCACATCTCGACCTTCGGCCCGACGCCGCGGTCGAAATCGGGCGGCAGCGTGTAGTTCCACTCCGGCGCCCATCCCCAGCCGAAGCCCCAGACAACCCGCACCGCGCGCGTGTGGGCGTAGGCCACGAGCGCGCGGGCATCGGCGGGCGGGGTGTTGTCCCAGTGGATCAGTTCGTTGAGCTTCCACCGGCTCATGTTCTCTATCCACGCCCGCTTGTCGGGCATGTTGCACCCCCATACCCAATGGCCGCGGTAGGCGATGCTCGGATGGTCGCGGCGCGCGAACGGCGCCACCTCCAGCCGCCCGCCGGCGACCGCCAGGGCGCGCAGGTGGTAATGCTCGAGATCGCGCAGCGCGTAGAGCGCGCCGGCCGCGTCGGAGCCGACGATCGCCAACAGCCACCGGCGGGAGTCGGCGGGATGCGCCGCCGCGCGCATCGCGTACCCCTGCGGCTGCGCCGGCCGCGGCAAAAATCCGTCCCGCAACAGGCGCGCGGCGGCCGGAGAAGCGTCACACGTGCCCAGCACGATTAGATCGTCAGCCGGAAGGGCCGCTGCCGGTTCGCCGGGGCCGGCGGTCGGCGGCAGCCGGATGCCGCGGTGTTCGCGCACGAGGCGCCGTAGCTCGCAGGCGGCGTACCCCGCCACACCGCCCTCGTCTTCTCCAAAGCCGTGGACAACCACACGCGCCCCCTTCCCGGCGTCCGCCGATTCGACTCCAACCAGGGAGACTATTTCAGAAAATCGGGTGCTCTGCCAGCCGAAACCGCCATAGTGAAGGGTTTTGGTCTTCGGAATCGGGGCCGGCTTTTTTCAAGTGGACAACCTGGCCGCCGGCCACCCGTCCTTCATCACCGGCAGGCGCGCCGGGGGCAGCCCGTTGACCAGGTTGGCGATGGCCACCGGTTTGCCCGTGCGCATGCTCTTGTTGGCCGCCGCGCCGATGAGCAGGCTCATGGCGCCGCTGGCGTAGTCGGCCGCCCGCACGAAGCGGTCGCCGGACGCCGGGGTGCCGAACACATCGGCCATCAGCCGGTCGTCGCCGCCGCCGTGCCCGCCCCGTCCCTCCTTGACCGGGATCGCGCGCGCCGGCTTGAAATGCGGATAGACGCGGATGCTCATGCCACCCGGCAGGCCGTCCGCCGGCAGCGCCTTCCCCTGCGAGGTGCGCGGTGCGCCCAGCGACTCGAACTCCAACCGCCCCCGGTCCCCGTTGAAGGAATAGCGAAACCCCTCGTAGGGGGCGAACGCGTTGAGCGAATAGGAGAGGAAAGCGCCGCTGTCGTAGCGGACCGCCAGGCTCATGGTATCGGGGATATCGATGGCCGGATGGAACACGCAGCGGTCGCGCAGGTAGCCGTCGTAGGATTCGCATTCCAGATAGAGATCGCGCGTTCCGCCCTGGCGGATGTCGAAGTAAAACGGACATTTCCCGGCGCACGGACACCCGAGACACCGCTCGCCGCGCCGCTGCAGTCCATACCGCTCGGCCATGCCGCTCTGCGCCCCGTAGAAGCGGCGGGCGCCCATGGCGAAGACCTCGACCGGGCTGGCCGAGAGGAACCAGTTGACCAGGTCCAGGTGATGCGTCGCCTTGTGCAGCAGCAGCCCGCCCGACTTGGCGCGCTCGCCATGCCACCGCCGGAAGTAGTCGGCGCCGTGGTGGACATCGAGGATCCAGTTCACGTCAAGCGAGAGCACGCGGCCGATCACGCCCCGCATGAGGAGGTCTTTCACCTGCACCATGGGCGGCATGTAGCGGCAGTTGAAGGTGACGCGCAGGTCGCGTCCGGTGCGGTTGACCGCATCGACGATGCGCTGGCATTTCCGCTCGTCGATCGTCATCGGTTTCTCGCAGATGACGTCGCAGCCCAGTTCCATGGCGCGCACGATGTAGTGATCGTGGGTGCAGTCGACCGATGTCACCACCACGCCATCGGGGCGGAGCTGCCGGATCATGGCATCAAACGCCGCTGCCGTGAACATGGGGACGGGGCGGCCGTTCAACTGACTGGCGATCCGCGCGTTGCAACGCTCCATGCGGCCGCGGTTGCTGTCGCAGATGCCCGCCAGCTCGCACGTCCCCTTTCGGGTTTTCACCAGCGCGACGGTGTAAGCCCACGAGCGGGCGCCCACCCCGACCTGCACATACCGTTTGCGAGTGGCCATGCGTGTCATCCTTTATGTGGTTGTAGGTGAGTTGAAGCATAGCACCTGCACAGGAATCCGCAAAGAGGTTCCGCACCGTGCGAACGGTCCGGTGTTCGGCGTCGGGAGGGAAAACGGGGCAGACCTTTAGAATGGGTTGCGCCGGACAAATCCATGATCGCCCGCGCAGGCGCATGGCACGGCA
>CAYVKQ010000041.1:0-2365 GCA_964451945.1 uncultured Lentisphaerales bacterium | reverse complement strand
AAAGTGGACAAAGTCCATCCGAATCAGGGATTGAACCTGCCGCCCTATCCTCTATAATGGCGCCTTCATTTTCCCAAGGGAATCCAGCCGTGGAAGGACCCCGCATGAGCGAAGACCAGCATCTGCAAGCACTTTTGGACAAGATCCGCACCGAAGGGGTGGCGCAGGCCGAGGCCGAGGCCGCGAAGATCCTCGCCGAAGCCGAGGCGAAGGGCAAGGCCATCGTCGCCGAAGCCGAGCGCCGCGCCGCCGACCACGCGGCCAAGGCCGAGCGCGACGCGCAGGCCTTCGCGCAGCGCGCCGCCGATTCGGTGCGTCAGGCGGCCCGCGACGTGGTGCTCGCGGTCGGCAAGGCGGTTCAGGAGCAGTTCGAGACCCTGCTGCTCTCGCAGACGGCGGTGGCGCTGTCGGACCCCACCCGCCTCACCGCCCTGGTCGAGACGGCGGTCGCCGCCTATCTCGCCGGCGGCCAGAAGAACTTGACAGTCTGCCTTGCGGAGAAAGCCGCCGACATCGCCGCGGCCCTGCGCGCCGCGTTCGCCAAGCAGGCGGTGGCGGGTGTCGCGCTGATGCTCGACGCGACCGTCGACGCCGGCTTCCGCATCCGCCTCGAAAACGGCCGCGTCGAACACGATTTCACCGCCGCCGCGATCACCGAGACAATCGCCAGGCGCCTCCGCCCGCAACTGGCGGAACTGTTGCAGAGGAAGGAGGCGTGAGCCGCTTCCGCGTCCGCCCATGAGCCTCTACTACCTCATCGCCAGCCTGCCCGCGCTCGAGATGGAGCGCGCGCCCGCGCTTGCGCCGGACGCCTTCGCGGCGCTCTGCCGCGAGCATCTGGCGCCGGCCGAGGCCGAGGCGGCGGCAGCGCTGGTTGAGGGACGCGACAGCGACCACCCCTACGCCCGCGCCTGGCGCAATGCCGAGACGCTGCTGCGCAACGCGGCGGCCCGCCAGCGCGCCCTGCGCCGCGGCGCCGACGCCGCCCTCCACCGGCGCCCCGCCAACGGTTGCGACGTCCGCCTCGAACGCGCGGTCGAGGAGGCCTTCCAGGCCCCCGACCCGCTGCAGCGGGAACGGCAGCTCGACGCCCTCCGCTGGCGCCTCGCCGAAGAACTGCAGGGGCTCGACCCGCTCGGCGTGCGGGTCGTGCTGGCCTACGCGCTCAAGCTGCGCTTCGCCGGCCGCTGGGCGGGGCGGACACCCGAGGCGGGACGCGCCGCCGCCGCCGCCCTGACCGACGTCGCCATCGCTTTGAACGCACACACACACACTGCACGAGCCTGACCTATGGAAGAGAACGCAGGAACCATCATCGGCGTCAACGGCAACATGATCACGGTGCGCTTTACCGGCGCCGTGGCGCAGAACGAGGTCGGCTACGCCGAAGTCGCCGGCGCCGCGGGCGCCCAGCGCCTGATGGCCGAGATCGTCCGCATCCGCGGCCGCGAAGCCGACATGCAGGTCTTCGAGGACACCCGCGACCTGGCCGTCGGCGACGCCGTCTCCTTCAGCGGCAACCTGCTCGCCGCCGAACTCGGTCCGGGACTGCTGAAGCAGATCTACGACGGTCTGCAGAACCCGCTGCCGCAACTGGCCGCGCAGTGCGGCTTCTTCCTGCAGCGCGGCACCTATCTCAACGCCCTCGACCGCGAGGCCGAATGGGCCTTCACCCCCTGCGTCAAGCCGGGCGAACGCGTCACCGCCGGCGAAGCCCTCGGCACGGTTCCCGAGGGGATCTTCAAGCACCGCATCATGGTCCCCTTCTCCTTCCAGGGGCAGTGGACCGTCCGCTCGGTCGCGCCCGCGGGCAACTACCGCATCGAACAGCCGATCGCCGTCCTCGCCGACGCCGGCGGCCGCGAGGCCGAGGTGGCGATGCTGCAGCGCTGGCCGGTGAAGCTCCCCATCACCTGCTTCGCCGAGCGGCTCCGCCCCTCGACCACCCTCGTCACCCGCATCCGCTCGATCGACACCTTCTTCCCCGTCTCCCTCGGCGGCACCTACTGCATTCCGGGCCCCTTCGGCGCGGGCAAGACGGTGCTGCAGCAGATCACCAGCCGCTACGCCGACGTCGACATCGTGGTGCTTGCCGCCTGCGGCGAGCGGGCGGGCGAGGTGGTCGAGACGCTGCGCGAGTTCCCCGAGCTGCAGGATCCGCGCACCGGCAAGTCGCTGATGGACCGCACGATCATCATCTGCAACACCTCGTCGATGCCGGTCGCGGCGCGCGAGGCGTCGGTCTACACCGCGGTCACGCTCGCCGCCTACTACCGCATGATGGGGCTCAACGTGCTGCTGCTGGCCGACTCCACCTCGCGCTGGGCGCAGGCGCTGCGCGAGATGTCGGGGCGCCTCGAGGAGA
>CAYVKQ010000040.1:0-15143 GCA_964451945.1 uncultured Lentisphaerales bacterium | reverse complement strand
CGGCACAGGATCGATCAGTTTCACCATCTGGTGGCAGGGTTCCCATTCGAGGCCGAGGTTCGCCGCCGGCACCTCGTGGAACATCATCTCCCACGCCGCGGGGTAGTGGGCGATGTTCCAGTCGCCGCTCTGCCAGGAGCCGCCCATGCAGCAGTTTTCGAAGGCGATGCGGACCCCCTTGTCGGCGGCGCGCCGGGCGAGGTCGCCGAAGATCTTCTTGAACGCCGGCATGCTCTGGTCGATCGGCTTGTTGATGAGGCGTCCGGCGAACCCGCACACCATGTCGGCCCCGAACAGGTGGGCGTTGTCGATGCAGGCCTTCCATCCCTTCAGCGTCTCCTTGTGCTTGGGGTGGCCGGGGTCGAGCGGGTTGCCGAAGACGCCGAGACTGGAGACGACCGCCCCCGAGCCTTCGAGCGTCCGGTTGACTTTCCTCGCCAGTTCGCCGAGCTTGCAGTCGCCCAGTTCCTGCCAGAACGTAATCTGGAACGATTCGAACCCGTGGGGCAGGATTTCGGCGATGTATTCGGCCGACTGGGCGCCTTTGCCCACGAGGGTGCCGATGCGGATGTCCTGATGGTGGCTTCTGTCGCTGGCCATGTGAAACGTTCCTTCCTTTGTTGCGTAAAGGAGGGCGGCTCCGGCCGCCCCCGCGTGTTTTCTACCAGGTGATGGCGACGCGCCTCCCTTTGCGGGAGCTGGCGATCGCGCCGAAGACCATGGCCAGCGACTTGATGTTGTCGTGGCACTCGCCCTGAGGCGGCGGGCCGCCCCGGATCGCGGCGAGAAACTCCTGGATGGCACCGCGCTGGCCGGGCGCCGTCGGCACCGGATCGACCGTGCACGGCGTCTTGGGCCGGAAGAACCCGGTGTCGCCGCTGACGCATTCGCCGGCGGGCGGCTGGTCGCGCTCGTAGGTGACGGTCCCCTTGACGCCGACGAAGCGCCAGTCGCCGTGCCAGGAGGTGTGCATCCCTTCGGCGCACCAGCTGCCAGTGTAGGTGAAGACCAGGCCGCCGGACATCTCGAAGATGCACGACGCCGCGACGTCGCCCGCATACCACGATCCCCGGGGGTTGTACTCCCTGGCGTAGACCGCCACGGGATCGGCCTTGCTGATCATGCGGGCGAGGTCGAAATGGTGGATCGACATGTCGAGGATCAGCGGGCTGGCCATCGCGTCGCGGAAGCCGCCGAAGTGGGCGCCGATGTAGAAGGCGCAGTTCATGGTGGTCAGCGGTCCCAGCGTGTCGCCGGCGACGAAGCGCGTCAGCCCCGTATGGAGCGGCTCGTAGCGGCGCGACTGCGAGACCATGTAGAGCTTGCCCGCGGCGTCGGCCGCGGCGACCATGCGGCGCGCCTGGGCCATCGAGGCGGCCATCGGCTTCTCGCCGATGACGTGGCATCCCGCCTTCAGCGCGGTGCAGGTCACGGCGCAATGGTGGTCGGGGGGGGTGAGATCGACCACGAAGTCGGGCTTCACGCGTCTGAGCGTCGCTTTCAGATCGGAGGAAATCAGCGGCGACAGCCCGAACTTCCCGGCCTGCGCCTGCGCGCGCGCCTGATCCAGATCGACGATGCCGGCGACCTCGACCCCCTCTTCCTTCAGATTGGGAAACCATGCGCCGGAGATTCCTCCCGCGCCCACGACGATGGCTTTGATGCTCATAGCACTGACGGACTCCTGATGGCGGGTCGCCGCGCGCGTGACCCCGCGCGCGCCACCCCTTCCGTGAAACAATGGCAGTAGCGTAATCGAATGGCTGCCGTCCGGCAAGCCAGCAGTCAAGCGGCCCGCGTTTTCCTGTGGCGATCGCTGCGGTCGTCTGCTACATTCTATGTCCATCGGGTGTGCCGGACAAGCGGCGTCAAGAAGCCAACGGACAAGGGAGCGATGATGCGCAACGGACAACGAAGCGTGCAGCCGGGCTCCGATGCGTCCCGGCGCGGGGGGTTCCGACAAACGGTCTTTTCCCTCGGCATCTGCCTGGCCGCCGCGTCTGCCGCCGCCGCGCCCAGGATCAACCCCGGCGCGCCCGCCCCCTACACCGGGACGATCCAGGCCTCCAAGCTCTACACGGAGTCGTCGGCGCCGGGAGGAATCAGCGGCCAGATCGCCAACCCGCCCTCGGAAATCCTCGCCGTCTTCGCGGTCTCGCGGGAGAAGCAGAAGACGACGCAGACGACCAAATTGCTCGAGGGCGGCACCCGCAGCGACGCCAAATACCGCATCGCCGTCCACATCGCCGACCTGGGCGCCGACAACGCCTTCTCCCTCGCCGGACTTCAGGAGGGCGTCTACGATCTGTTCGTGCTGCTGGAGCACGATTTCTACACCGGCCTGGTGCTGACCCGCCGCGACAACGCCCTGACTCCCACCGACATCCGGACGATCGAAGAGAAGATCCAAACCTCCAATCCCTACTTCAACGAGAAACACATCGCGCGGATGGCGGGGACGACCGGACGCGCCGCCAAGGCGCGCGCGCTGGTGCAGGAACTGCGGACCCTTCCCGTCACGCTGCAGGACGCCTCGGTCCGCGCCGACATCCAGACCCGCAGCATCAAGCTCTTCCTGATGGAGGATGTCAGCGTCACCGGCGGCCCCGCCTGGGCCGTCGAGGAAACCCGCGAAATCGTTCGCCAGGAGGTCGGCCCGCCCGACACCAAGGGGCGTATCCCGGAGGTTTTCTGCAAGGCCCTCAGCGGCATCCTCGTGATCGACACCACGGAAAACCTGGGGGCCATCCGGCTGACGAAGGATTCCCCTCCTGGAGGACGCAAGTAGCGCCCGGCGGCGGCGCGCGACCATTTTCACCCGTATCGGCAACCCTCATACACCCACCCGCACTATGGCTACATTGACACTCAGATCCGCCACCGGCGAACAGCCCCTTCTGGACATCGGGAGCCGCCAGACCGTTTTGATCGGGCGCGCGCCGGAATGTGATGTCGTCCTCGCAAACCCCGAAGTCTCCAGCCGCCACGTCCGCCTGGCGCAGACGCCGCAAGGATGGATGATCGAAGACCTCGACAGCGCCAACGGCACCGAGTTGGATGGCGTTCCCCTCACCCGGATGGCGCCGCTCCCGGCGGGCGCCTCGATCATGCTCGGCGGCGCCGTCCATCTGGCCTTCGCCGATTCGTCCACCGCCGCGCCGGCCGCCGTGCCCGCTGCCTCGGACGCCGATCTCGCGCTGGTGCGCGACATGAGGGCGCGCACCGAACGGATCCGCCAGGAGGTCGCCAAAGTGATCGTCGGACAGGTCGAGATCATCGACCAGGTGCTGATGGTTTTGATCGCAGGCGGCCACGGACTTCTCATCGGCATGCCCGGCATGGCCAAGACCACGCTGGTCGCGACGATCGCCAAGGTGCTCGACATGGCTTTCCGCCGTGTCCAGTTCACCCCCGACCTGATGCCCACCGACATCACCGGCACCGAGGTCCTGGAGACCGATCCGGAAACGCAGCAGAAGCGGTTCCGCTTCGTCAAGGGGCCGGTCTTCACCAACCTGCTCCTGGCGGACGAGATCAACCGCACGCCGCCGAAAACCCAGGCGGCGCTGCTCGAGGCGATGCAGGAGAAGTGCGTGACCGTCGGCAACGAGACCTACACCCTCGACCCGCCGTTTTTTGTCCTGGCCACGCAGAACCCGATCGAACAGGAGGGGACCTATCCTCTCCCCGAGGCGCAGCAGGACCGTTTCATGTTCAACCTCTGGGTAGATTATCCCAGGGAGGACGAGGAGGAGCAGATCGTGAAGGCGACCACGGTCGCCTCGGGCGCGACGCCGCAGAAGGTCGTGAGCCAGCAGGAGCTGCTGCAGTTGCAGCGCGTCGTGCGCAAGATCCCGGTTTCGGACCATGTGATCAAATACGCGATCCGCCTCGTCCGGGCCACGCGCCCGGCCGACGAGAAAGCGCCCGACTTCATCAAGAAATACGTCCACAACGGCGCGGGGCCGCGCGCCGGCCAGTTCCTCATCCTCGCGGCCAAGGCCCGCGCCGTGCTTGAAGGGCGGATCCACGTGAGCTGCGGCGACGTCGCCAAAGCTGCGCTGCCGGTCCTGCGCCACCGCATCCTGGCCAACTTCGCCGCCGACTCCGAGGGGATCACCCCCTCGGCCCTCGTCGAGCGCCTGCTGAAGACCATCGAGCAGCCGGATGAAAAAGACTACCGCTGATCACTGCTTTTGCCGCCAACTTCTGTTTGACAGAACAAGCGAAATAAGGGATTGTGGAGGCGTGCTGATGGTTCGTCGGCAACCTTTAAGGAAGAATACCATGAAAAGTTGCGTGTGGATGGCCGCGATCGCGGCCGCGGCTGTGGCGATGTGCGGATGCAAGGGCAAGACCGATGCGGCGCCAACGGCCGAGGCGGACGTTGCGGCTGCCGGTGAAGGCGGGCTCGAAGAGCACCCGCAGATGACGGTCACGCCTCCCGCCGCTGTGCCGGCGGATCCCGAAAAGGTGGTTGCACGGATCGGCAAAGAGGAGATCAGGCAGTCCGAGGTGAACAAGGTCGTGGACGTCCAGTTGGCCCAGTACGGCGATCAGGTTCCGGAAGCGTTCCGGGAGCAGATGCGCGGGCAGATGCAGTCGCGCGCGATCGAGATGCTGGTGGCGCAGCGGGTTCTCCGCGACGAGGCCGCCGCGCGCGGAATCACCGTGGCCGACGCCGAAGTCGAACAGCGGCTGGCAAAGATGTCCGAAACGCTGCCCAAGGGGCTGACACTGGACGCGGCGCTGGCGCAGCGCGGCATGGACAAGGCCGAACTGCTGAAGAACATCAAAGAGGGGATGCAGTTCGAGAAGCTGATCGACGCCGAAACGGCGGGCAAGGCGGTCAAGCCGACCGAAGCCGAAGCGCAGGCCTTCTACGACGAAAACAAAAGCAAGCAGTTCACGACCGAGGAGAAGGCGAGCGCCAGCCATATCCTGATCGCTCCCGAGACCAAGGACGATGCGGGCTGGGCCAAGGCCAAGGAGAAGGTCGACGCCATCGCCAAGCAGTTGAAAGAGGGGGGCGACTTCGCCGCCCTGGCCAAGGAGCACTCGACCTGCCCCAGCAAGGAGAAGGGTGGGGACCTGGGTGAGTTCGGCCGCGGGCAGATGGTGCCCGAATTTGACGAAGCCGCCTTTTCGCAGGAACTGAATGTGGTCGGCGAGCCGGTTAAAACCCAGTTTGGCTACCACTTGGTAAAGGTGACCGGAAAGAAGGCCGCCGGCGAGACCCCCTTCGCCGAGGTCAAGGAAGAGATTCTCGGTTCGCTGGAGAGTCAGTCCAAGAACCAACTTGCCGAGAAGTTCATCGACGACCTCAAAGCCAAGGCCGACGTCGAGATCATGGAGTGAGTTTAACCGGTGATCAGTTATCAGTATAAGGCCGTTCACCGATCACTGATCACCGATCACTGATTACGGATCACGGATTACTGCCTCAGGCGAGCAGGCGGCGCAGGTGGCGGTCGAAGAGGTTGGTCTCGACCGCCGCGGCGATGGCCGGTTCGCAGGCGCGCAAGGCGTCGGTGTAGCGCGTTCCCATCTCGGCGGCGATCTTGTAGCCGACGTGCAGCAGTTGCCGGAAGTGGGGGTTGTAGGCGGGACAGTCCGGTTCGTGGCGAAGCGCGCCGGCGAACGCCTCGGCGCTCCAGTCCCGGACCGTCCCGGTGTCCGGCAGCCGCGCCGCGTCGATGTCGATGACGGTGGCATAGGGGGCGCAGAGCGCCTCGCGGCGCGGCAGCGCGGCCAGCGCGATCTCCTTGGCCAGCGCGAGGCCGTCGCCGCCCGAGAGGGCCAGGCCGGTGATCTCCTCCAGCCAGGTGGTGCCGGCCGTTTTCAGGTGGACGCCGGCTTCGAACCGCCGCAGGGCGCGGCCGATCCCGGGGTAGATGCCGAACTTGTCGCTCCCCGAATGGATGCTCAGCTTCAGCGTCTCGGGGAGCGAGAGGTTTTCCACAGCCCAGCGCACCACCGCCAGATCGTCCTCGAACTCACGCGCGAAGGCCGTTACATCGCCCATGTAGTCGACGCCTTTGTTGAACCGGCCGGAGAACCTGGGGGCGATCGTCTGCGCGGGGACGCCCGCGTCGGCGAGCGCCACCAGGATGATCAGCAGCTCGGCCGGTTTCTGCGGCGTGTCGGTCTCGTCCATGGAGACTTCGGTGACAAAGGCGCCGGCGCCTTTGCGCGACGCGATGTGGCGGTAGATGCGCCCCGCCTCCCGCGCCGCCGCGAGGTAGGTGCGCGCCGCGGCGGCGAGATCGCCGGCACCGATGGTGACCGACCGGTCGACAACCGGCAGGACGTGGGTGCCGATCAGCGCGCCGTGCCGTGCCGCGAAGGCGTCGATTTCCTCCTGCGGCGCCGCGCGACCGACGAAGTCGGCCACGTCGAGGGTGAAAAAGTCGCACGGGTCGATGAAGGCGTCGACGGTCTGGAGCCCGATATGGTCGGCGTCGACAAAATAGGGGCCCGCGTATTCCAGCCGCTTCACGGCGGCGTCGGCCGCGGCGCGGGCGTCGGCGGGGCGCGTGCCGATGATCTGATGCTCGCGGTTGGACTTGTTCCAGACCGGGGCGACGGCGGTGCCCAGTTCCGTCGCGGCGCGCGACAGGGCGGCGAGCTGGGCGGCGCCCTGGTGGCCGAAGCGGTCGCCGACACCCATTGAGAACAGCGGCAGGTCTTTCATGGCGAATTCCTTTGATTGGGCCGTCACTGCGGATGGGCGAGCGTTCCCAGAAACAGCAGCGCGTCCGAAGCGGTTTCGCGGATGGCGAAGACGAAGGGGCGGTCGGCGGTGAAGACGGCCGCGGGCGGCGGCGGCAGTGACGTCCGCCCGAACACGGCCCCTGTGGCGGCGGCCGCTTCCGTGCCGGCCTCGTTCACCTCAATGAAGGCCTTATGGAGCACGGCGGTGAGGAAGAGACTGCGGGTGCCGTCCATTCCCGAGAGGTCGGCACGGGTCGCGTCGAAGGCGTCGCGGATGCCGAGCGCCTGCAGCGTCCCGCCGGCATTCTGGAACGAGGTGAAGGAAAACCGGGGGACGGCGACGGCAACTTCCACGGGACGGAGGCCCAGTGCGGCGTGGCCGCGGAACAGGGGTGCGGCGGCGTCGGCGAGGCTCCTGCCCGGCCGCGGCAGCACCAGCGTCATCGCGAGCCGGCCGCCGGTGTAGGGCAGTTCAAGGATCTGGACGTCGTCCGTCTCGGCATAGAGGAAGCGGCCGGTCTGGCGCATGAAGGGGACGTGCACCGGATCGCCGCCAGCCGGCGTGAAAGGCTGGGGACGGGTCTGCGCCGGTTTGAACGGCCGCTGCCAGACGCCTTTGAAATAGACAGCGTTGACGAGGGCGAGGCGGGTCTCGGCCGACAGGACACCCGGCGGGATCAGTTCGGGAATCTTCTGCTCGGTCTGTTCCGCGACCCAGCCGTTGATCGCGCCGCGCGCGGCCTCGGGCGCGCCGGCGAAATCGAGCGGCCGGGCGTCGCCGCCGAAGCGGGTCCGCAGGAGGCCGAGGAACGGCTCGAGGAAGGGATGCCCGCGCTGCGGGAAGAGGGCGTTGGCCGTGCGCAGCGTGACGTCCGCTCCGGCAGCCTCGTCAAGCGCCCGCCGCCGTTCGGCGAGTGCGTCGGCCAGGGCCGCGGCATTGCCGCCGAGGCCGAGGACGCCAACAATCTGGCTGGCCGTCTCGCCGCGGGCGCCCGCGGCCGTCATCCCCAGCGCCTCGGCGAGGCTGTGGGGCGAGAAGACCGTGTTCGCCGGCGTGGCGGCGCACCAGTGGTCGAAGAGCCTCTGGGCAAACGCCGCGCCGCCGTCGGCCGCGCGTGCACAACAGGTCGCGGCCGCGGCGGCCGCGCACAGCAAAGATCGTTTCATGACAGGTAACGTACTCCCATGGCGCCCGTGCGTCAAGCGGGGCCAACGTTGCACATCGGCCAATGCCACCCATCGCCGCAGTTGCCCTGTAGCCGCGGTCGGCGACCGCGGCTACAGCGACGCCCTTTCCATCGGCCAAGCTTCGCCCTGCCGCCGCTACCCTGCCGCGCCGTCTGCACCCCTGTCGCCAACCGGTTGCTGCTTGCCGGCGCGGCGGCGTTTGCACGGCCGGGCCCCATTTGCTATCCTCCGGGTGACGTGAAGCGGACGGCGGTTGCCGCGGACGGGTGTCCGCGCCGCCTCCCGGGAGCCGTCGGACGCCCTTTTGCGAGGCCCTATGAAAAGCAGCGCCACAAATGCGCCGGTTGTTTGGTTCATCACGGGGAGCCAGTCCCTCTATGGTCCCGAGACGCTGGCGCAGGTGAATGCGAATTCGGGCAAGATCGTGGCGGCGTTGAACCGCGGGCGGCTGCCGCTGCACGTCGAATTCAAGCCGGTTGTCAAAAGCCCGGAAGAGATCCGCGACACGCTGGCCGACGCCGCGCGCGATCCCGCCTGCGGCGGCGTGATCCTCTGGATGCACACGTTCTCGCCCTCCAAGATGTGGATCGGCGGCCTGAGCGCCTTCCGCAAGCCGATGCTGCACCTCCACACCCAGTTCAACCGAGAACTGCCGTGGAACGCCATCGACATGGATTTCATGAACCTCAACCAGGCGGCGCACGGCGACCGCGAACACGGCTTCATCCACGCGCGCATGCGGCTCGAGCGGAAGGTCGTGGTCGGACACTGGAGCGATCCCGAAGTGCGCGACCGCATCGCCGCCTGGCAGCGCGCCGTCCTCGGCTGGAGCGATCTGCAGGGGGCGCGCTTCGTCCGCTTCGGCGACAACATGCGCGAGGTCGCCGTCACCGAGGGCGACAAGGTCGCGGCCGAGATCCGTCTCGGGTACGCGGTCAACACCCACCCCCTGGGCGACCTCGTGCGCCGGGTCAACGCGGTGGGCGAGAAGGCCGTCGACGAACTCTGCGCCGCCTACGACGCCGCCTACACCGTGGCGCCGCCGCTGCGCAAGGGCGGGACGCGGCGCGGCGCGATGCGCGACGCCGCCCGCATCGAGGCGGGCATCCGCGCGTTCCTGGAGGAGGGCGGCTTCAAGGGCTTCACCACCACCTTCGAGGACCTGCACGGGCTGAAGCAGCTTCCCGGGCTGGCCGTGCAACGGCTGATGGCCGACGGCTACGGCTTCGGCGCCGAGGGCGACTGGAAGACCTGCGCCCTGCTGCGCGCCATGAAGCGCATGGCTGCCGGCCTGCCGGGAGGCACCAGCTGGATGGAGGACTACACCTACCACCTCGACCCCCGCCGGCCGCTGGTCCTCGGCGCCCACATGCTGGAGGTCTGCCCCTCGATCGCCGCCGCCAAGCCGGCGCTCCGCATCCACCCGCTGGGAATCGGCGGCAAGGAGGACCCGCTGCGGCTGGTCTTCACCGCCAAACCAGGGCCCGCGCTCAACGCCACGCTGGTCGACATGGGCAACCGCTTCCGCCTGATCGTCAACGAACTGACAGTGGTGAAGCCGCCGCGGCCGCTGCCGAAGCTCCCCGTGGCGTGCGCCGTGTGGGAACCGCTCCCCGATTTCAAAACGGCCGCCGCCGCCTGGATCCTGGCCGGCGGGGCGCACCATTCGGCCTTCAGCGCCGCCGTCACCGCCGAAACGCTGGAGGATTTCGCCGCCATCGCCGGCATCGAGGTCATCCGCATCGGACGGGAGACGGCGCTCCCGGCGCTCAAGAACGAGTTGCGCTGGAACGACGTTGCCTACCACCTGCTGCAGGGCGTTGGACGCTGAGCCAAGTGGGGCCGACATTGCCCGGCGGCCGTCGTTGCCTTGATACAGCATCGCCGTTGGGGTATACTGGCGCCATGGATCGAAACCAACAGGAACTGCGCGATATCGAGGCGACGGGCGACCTGCTTGAACGCGCGCTCAAGCTCGCCGGGCTGGTCTCGCGTGTGTTTCGCGAGGCGGGATGGGATCTCGTTGTGGTCGGCGGTTCGGCCGTCGAGTTCTACACCGAGGGATCCTACATGTCCGGCGATATCGATTTTTGCCGCCGGACGCTGGCGCCGATTCCCTTGCGCAGAGCCCAGGATTTGATGGCCGCACTCGGTGCCTCGGGTGGTCCGCGTAGCTGGAAGCTCGCCGGACTGTATGTCGATCTCCTGGGCCTTCTTGAGAACGAGGCCCGAACGCCCTGCCGCACCCTTGCGTCGCCCTGCGGCGCCGTAACCGTGATGCCGGCCGAACTGGCGGTGGTTGAACGGGCGTTGCTCGCGTTCTATCCGCAGCCCAGCGAAGAGGCCCGGGCGGTTGCGAAGAAGCTTCTGGCCGTCTGCCTGAGCGGCGCCACGCCCGTGGATTGGAGCGAGGTCTCGCGTCTGGCCAGGCTGCCCGACTTCAACATCGAGACGGATCTGGAGTCATTGAAGCGGGAGGTGGCGCGTGAACTCGGCCCCGAAGCTTAAGACGGAGTGGACCTGGGAGGAGTGGCAGGCGACCCGCGCGGCCCGCCGTGCGGCGGCCGACCGCGTCGCACCGCCGGTGGTCCGGCGCCGCGAGAGTTCGTCCGACCGCCGCCTGCGCGGCGCCTTCAAGGGCGAACGCGGCCCCGCTTTCGGCAAAGCAGCGGATACTCGTTGCTCATGAGTCCGTCCCGCCGCCACGCCAGTGTCGGCGCCACCGCTGACGCGCAGGCGGATGGGCGCGAGCCAAGTGGGGCCGACGTTGCACGGCGGCCGACCGCAGTTCCGCCGCCGCCAGTGTCGGCGCCACAACTGCTGCGCAGACGGATGGGCGCGAGCCGGACGGGATGGTTCGGACCCCTCCCTACGGCTGCATCACGCGGTAGACCGTCGCCGTGGCGGCCGGGTCGGAATCGGCGTAGACATCCCTGAACAACATCGCCGGCGTGAACACGCGGAACGACGCGTCGTAGGTGCCTCCGCCATCGGTTCACTCGCCGTACATTTCCGTGATCACCCGGCGCAGGGTGGCCGCCTTGCTTTCCGACAAGGTGTCTAGCTTGCGTCCGAGTCGTTGCTTGCTGACGGTTCGGATTTGATCGACGGCGATCTCAGCCGGTCTGCCCGCACACGTGACCTGTAGCCGCGACCGCATCCCACTCCGATCACTCCTCGGACGATGCCGCCATGGCTTTCGCCGTATCGGCCCATGACAGTTTCGTTATCAGGTCTCCAGTTCCGCCGCGGCGAGGGCGCCTTCGCGCAGGAGGGTCACCTCTTCGCCGGTGACGCGGACGACGCTGCTGGCTACGCCGCCGGGGGAGGGGCCGTCGTCGATGATCAGGTCGGCTTCGAGCCCGATGTCGGCCAGCGCCCGGGCCGCGCTGAGGGCCGGCTGGGCGCCGCTGAGGTTGGCGCTGGTGACCCGGAGCAGCCCGCCGCAGGCCGCCAGCAGGTCGCGGCAGAACGGGTGGGCGGGGACACGGAATCCTTCGAGGCGGCCACCGCAGTCGAGGACCAGCGTGAGCGCGCCGGGCCAGTGCCGCGCCGCCAGCCGCGCGGCGGCGGGCGGGAAGCGGGCGCCCGCGCGCCGCACCGCGTCGGCGTCGGCGGCAAGCAGGGCGATCGGCTTTCCGGTCGGGCGCCCCTTGATCGTCCCCAGGCGGGCGACGCTCGCGGCGCAGGCGGGGTGGGCGGCGAGGCCGTATACGGTGTCGGTGGGGATCACCGCCACCGCGCCCGCCGTCAGCCGCGCCGCCGCCTGCCGCAGCACGGTGCCGCGCGTCGTCGGTGTGAGTGCCAGCGTTGTGACCACGGGGGCCTCAGGCGTTGAGCGAGGCCTGGAGCTTGGCGTCGGCGCCGACGACCTTCTCCGCCATCTGCTTTTTGTGGGCGTGGAATCTGGCGCGCAGGGCGGGGTCGCGTCCGCCGAGGATCTGCACCGCCAGCAAGGCGGCGTTGACCGGTCCGGCGCTGCCGAGCGTCACGGTCGCCACGGGAATTCCCGCGGGCATCTGCACCACCGCCAGCAGGGCGTCGAGGCCGTTCAGCGCGCCGCCCGCCACCGGGATGCCGATCACCGGCAGCACGGTGTGGCCGGCAACCACGCCCGCGAGGTGCGCGGCGCCGCCCGCCGCGGCGAGGATCACCTGCAGACCGCGCCCTTCGGCCTCGGCGGCGTAGGCGCCGGCGATGTCGGGCGTGCGGTGGGCCGACATCACGCGGACCTCGAACGGGACTTCGAACGCCTTCAGCGTCTCGGCCGCCTTCTGCACGAGCGGCCAGTCCGAGTCGCTGCCCATGAGGATTCCGACCAGTGGCTTGTCCGACATGTGGCTCCTTTTCTGTGGCTTGTTGACCGATGGGGAAGTCAGGTGGTGCGCTGCAGTGCGCGGTGCGCGATGTCGCCGCGGTAGTGGCCGCCCTCCAGGGTGATGGCGCGGATGCCGGCGTAGGCGTTGGCGACGGCGGCGCGGAGGTCGCTCCCCGTGGCGGTCACGGCCAGGACGCGTCCGCCCGACGAGACCACGCGCCCTTCGCGCAGTGCCGTGCCGGCGTGGAAGACAACCGCGCGGCCGGCGGCGGCGGCCTCCAGGCCGCCGATGGGACGCCCCTTGGCGTACGGTCCCGGGTACCCTTCGGCGGCCAGGACCACAGTCGCGGCCGGGTCGGGCGTCACGCGCACCTGCGCCGGGTCGAGGGTGCCGTCGATGCAGGCTTCGAAGAGCGGGATGAGGTCGCCTTCGAGCCGCGGCAGCACGACCTGGGTCTCGGGGTCGCCGAAACGGGCGTTGAACTCGAGCACCTTGACGCCGGACTTGCCGATCATCAGCCCGGCGTAGAGAATCCCCTTGTAGACGATGCCGCGCGCGCGCAGCTCGGCGACCACCGGCGCGAGGATGCGGTTGCGGATGAATGGCAGGAGGTCGTCGGTGACCACGGGCGCGGGGGAGTAAGCCCCCATGCCGCCGGTGTTCGGTCCCCGGTCGCCGTCGAAGACCCGCTTGTGGTCCTGCGACGCCGGCAGCAGCGCAATGTGTTCGCCGTCGACCAGGGCGAGGATCGACGCCTCCTCGCCCTCCAGAAATTCCTCGAGCAGCACCTCGGCGCCGGCGGCGCCGAAGGCGTTGTCGACCAGCATGGCGCGGATGGCGGCGGCGGCCTCGTCGCGCGTTTGGGCAATGACGACCCCCTTGCCGGCCGCCAGGCCATCGGCCTTGACGACCACGGGGAGGCCGAAGGCGTCGAGCGCGGCGCAGGCGGCGTCGGCCGAAGTGAAGGTTTGGGCGCGCGCCGTGGGGACGCCCGCCGCAGCCATCACCTCCTTGGCGAAGCGCTTGCTTCCCTCGATGCGGGCGGCGGCCCGGCGGGGGCCGAAGACGCGCAGACCGTCGGCCTCGAGCGCGTCGACCAGGCCGGCGCAGAGCGGCGCTTCGGGGCCGACGACGGTGAGGTCGGGCCGGTGCTCGCGCGCCCAGGCGACGAGGGCGGGGACGTCCTCGGCCGCGATTGGCACGTTTTCGGCCAGCGCCGCCGTGCCGGCGTTCCCCGGAGCGCAGAAGAGGCGCGGCCGCCGCGAATCGCGGGAGAGCCTCCAAACGAGAGCGTGTTCGCGCCCGCCGCCACCGATCACAAGGACTTTCATGGCTCCAGAATAGCGAACTTCGCCGCGGGAGCGCAAGGCGCAAACAGCCTGCTCAGCCGAGTCGCAGGGCATCCAGTCCGGCGAGACGCCCGAAGGCGGCGATGGCGTCGGCGCGGTCGCCCAGCACCAGGGCGCTGTGGTGCGTGCCGCCGGCGCGTGAGTAGGCCTCCAGGAAGGGCGCCACGCCGCCTGCGATGCTGATCCATGCCCGCACGGCATCGCGCATCGCCGGAGCGACCGCGTCGGTTTCGGACAGGACCGAAACGGGGGCCACGAGGAGCGTGAAGGTGTTGTCGGGGCCGGGCGCCAGATTGACGAACGTGGCCGGTCCGGGGCGGACGGCGCACGTGAGCACCGCGGGATTCTTGGCGCCGCCGAAAATGAAGGGCCTCTCCACGAGCCGCGGCATATCGGCCGCGACGGCTGGGCTGATCTCGCCCATGTGCGAAAGGAAGAGGGCATCGCCGGCCCAGTCGGCGCAGAAAATCTCGGTGAAGGTGGTGGCGCCGAAGGCCCGCGCCAGCGCGCCGACGAGCGCCGCGGTGAGAACGTCGCCCTCGCCGCCGTAGCCGACGCCCCGCGCCATCGCCTTGGAGATCTCGAGGAACGGCATGGTGTTGGAGGGGCGGTCGGCGCTGTCGAACGCCTGGAAGTTGACGCTGAACCCGCCGTACCCGCCTTTTTCAAGCAGCCGGCGCAAGCCAAGGCCCACGCGCACCGAGCGGGCATGGGTCTCCTGCGGCAGTTCGCAGCGGTAGCGCTCGCGGTCGGCGGCGATTTCGGCCGCCACCTCCGCGTCGCCCGCAGCCGTCGTTTCGTGGTCGAGGGCGTCGAGGCCGGCCTGCTCGACGGCGACGCCGAGACGGTCGCGCATCACCGCTTCGGGAACCGCGAAGTCGCCCATGCCGGCGAAGGCGTGGCCGACCCGCAGCACGCGGCTGCCGCGCAGCGACCGTGCCGCGGCCGCGGCGCGGATATGGTCCGCGGCGCGGACGAAAAAGCCGGGGTCCTCGACCGACCCGGCGACGATGTCAAAGAGGCGCTTCACCCGCCGCAGCATGGAGGCGAAGTCCATGACGCCGTGGATGCCGTGGTTGTACATGATCCGTTCCGGCGAGACGCCCACGCCGAAGCGGGCGTCCATGGTCGTGTCGAGAATCACGACCGGGAGCGGTGTTGCGCGGAAGACATCGAGCGCCTCCAGCGACGGGGAGTAGGCGAGGTGCAGCGTGACGAGGCAGTCGGCGCCCTCGCGCTCGGCCTGCGCCACCGCGGCCGCGAACTCGCCGGCCACGCGGCAGACGGGCGCCGTCCGCACCGCGACGCCTTGCATCCCGAGGGCGTCGGCCACGGTTTTCAGAAAGGGGTCGAACGCCTGGCGGCGTTGCGGCTGCACGTCGTCGTAGAGCTTCAGGTAGAACGGAACCAATGCGGCATGCGGTGTGTTCATGGTATGCGCCTGTTGGATGTGCAGAACGGATTTCCGCGGACGGATGCGATGCAGAAAAATGGCGGAGAGGGAGGGATTTGAACCCTCGGTGCCCGTAAGAGCACACAGCATTTCCAGTGCTGCGCCTTAGACCACTCGGCC
>CAYVKQ010000039.1:0-15155 GCA_964451945.1 uncultured Lentisphaerales bacterium | reverse complement strand
AACTCGCTTGGTCAACGGTTTGCGGCGGCATATGTCGGGCACGGTCGCGAAGATCGCGTGCCGCGAGATCTTCTCCATGTGGGTACGTATGGTCTGGACCTGACGCCAGTTCGTGATCGCCTCGCGCAGGGCCTGGTACTGCTCCTTGGACAGCGCGACCGATACGCCGCCGTTCGCAGGCGACGACGCGGCGGAAGCGCCGCACGCGCTGAAGGAGCGGTTCGCCCGCGACGCCGCCGAGAATGCGGCCGCGCGGGGAACCGCGGCCCCTCCGCCGCGCGCCGTCCTCCTCACCGCCCGCCGCCGCGTGCGCCACTGGACCGACGGACTCGGTATCGGATCGGAACTCTTCGTGCGCGAGGTCGTCCGCCGTTGCCGACGCCCGCAGTCCAATTCAGCCGACGCCCACCGCGTCGGCGCATTTCCGCTTTGCCCCGCGCCCGCATCTGAGGCGGGAAAACGACCGTATCAGCGGTCCGCGCGCCCGTTACTCCCGCCGCAGGGCCACCATGGGGTCGAGCTTGGCGGCGCGGCGCGCAGGGAGGAAGCTCGCCAGGGTGCAGAAGACGATGACCAGCGCGGCGACCTCGGCCACCTCGCCGGGGACGACCCGCCAGGGGATGCTGTCGAGGCCGTAGATCTGCTTGGGAAAGACTTCGAGGCCGCAGGCGGCCAGCCCGCTCACCAGGTGCCGCATGTTGCCCAGCACGAGGAACGCGAGACCGATGCCCAGGAGTGTGCCCGCGAGGCACTGCATCCAGCCGTGCAGCACGAAGGTCAGCATCATCTGCCGCGCGCTGAAGCCGAGCGCCTTGAGCAGGCCGATCTCGTCGGTCTTCTGCACCGTGATCACGATCAGCGTGTTGGTGACGCAGAAGATCGCCACCACGGTGATGAACATCAGCAGGATCGCCATCATGTTCTTCTCCACCGCCAGGGCGTTGAACAGCTGGCGGTCGACCTCGTGCCAGGTGCGCACGTCGTACCCCCCGCCCACGGCGGCGGCGACCTCGGCAGCCACGCGGGAGAAGGCGTCGAAATCCTGCGGACAGTCGGTCTTGACGTGGATCGAATAGGCGCCGCTCCGCAGCCCCATCAGGTCGCGGCCCACCGCCAGCGAGGTGATGAGAAAGCCGCTGTCGAAGTCGCGGTGCCCGGCGTTGAAGATGCCGCGCACCGCCAGTTCCTCGGGAAAGTAGACTTCGTCGGGATTGACGAGGTTCATTGGCGAATAGACCAGCAGCGTGTCGCCCACGCCGACCTGCAGGTCGGCCGCCAGATCGACGCCCAGCACCACGGCGTCGCCTTCGAGGTCGAAGACGCCGGCGACGATGTTGGTCACCTGCAGCAGTCCGCCGACCCGCGCGGGGTCGACGCCGATGATCACCGGCGCGACTACCCGGCGCCGGTGCTCGGCCAGCACGCGCGTCTCGATGCTCGGCGAAACGGCGGTGACGCCGGGAACCGCCGCGATCCATTGGCACAGCGCCTCCTCGCGGGCGATCACGCCGCCG
The DNA here is from genome assembly GCA_964451945.1 of uncultured Lentisphaerales bacterium. Lineage (GTDB taxonomy): Bacteria > Verrucomicrobiota > Kiritimatiellia > RFP12 > JAAYNR01 > JAAYNR01. The sequence goes on along the minus strand of CAYVKQ010000039.1, from coordinate 13,641 downwards.
GGCGAGGAAACGGTGAGATGCGGCTTGAAGGCGAGGATCTTCTCCTGCCACATGTCGCCGAACCCGGTCATCACCGCGCGCACGATGATCACGATCGCCACGCCGAGCACGACTCCGAGGACCGAGATCACCGTCACCACCGAGGTGAACGACCGCTTCGGCCGCAGGTATTTCAGGGCAAGGAAAAGGGAAAACCGCATCATCCCTCCGCATTCCGCACTTCGCTTCGACCGGATGCAACTATAGCGCATGCCGCCCGCCGGCGTCAGCAATTAGAATTGCCCTGCAGCCCTGCGTTTGACTATCATGTTGCTTCTCTCTGAGAGAATAGCTTGAGGAGCCGCAGGGTATGCCGAGCTACCGCGAAATCGAAGACGCCATGATGTTTGCCGACGCCGCCTACGGGGAGGGGGGCGCCTATTACGATCCCGCGCGCGACGCCGTGTATCTCAAGGGCGCCGACATCGACGAGGAGCAGGCGAAAATCCCCAAGGACATCGACTGGAGCGCCTGTATCTCCATCCCCGGGGAGAAGCAGCTCGACCTGGGGCGCGCGCTGGTCGAGCGCTTCGTCGCCGAGGTCCGTCCGGCGGATGCCGACCTGGTCCGCGGCTTCTTTGCGCGACGCGGCGCCTACCGCCGCTTCCGCACCTGGACCGAGGAACTCGGACTCGACGAACGCTGGCACGCCTACCGCAGCCGCGCGGAGCGCGACACCCTCGTCGCCTGGTGCGCCGGACACGGCATCCCGCTGACCGAGGTGCCCGAACTGCCCGAACCGCCGCCGCCCTGCGGCCCCGCGCCCGGCCTGCTCCATCCGCTTCCGTCGGGCGACGCGCGCGTGACCTTCATCGCCAACACGGTCAAGAACCCCAACATCGTCGTCGGCGACTACACCTACACCGACGACGCGGAAGGGGCCGAGCCGTTCGAGAGCCGCGTCCTCTACCACTACCCGGAGATCGGCGACAAGCTCGTCATCGGCCGCTTCACGGCCATCGCCAGCGGCGTCCGCTTCCTCATGAACGGCGCCGCGCACGCGACCGGGGGCTTCTCGACCTACCCCTTCGGACTGTTCGGCCAGGGGTGGGAGGCGGCGGCGCCCTCCCCGGGGAGCCTGAACGCCAAGGGCGACACGGTCGTCGGCAATGACGTCTGGATCGGCTACCAGGCGCTGATCCTGCCCGGAGTGACCATCGGCGACGGCGCCATCGTCGCGGCGCGCGCGGTCGTCGCGCGCAACGTGCCGCCGTACGCAGTCGTCGGCGGCGCGCCGGCCGCGGTCATCCGCACCCGGTTCACGGAAGAGGTGGTGTCCGCCCTGCTGGAGATCGCATGGTGGAACTGGGACGCCGCCAAAATCACCCGCAACCTGGCGGCCATCGCATCGGCCGACCTCGACGCCCTCAAGCGGGCCGAATAGACGCAAAGGAACGCTCTCGCCATGGAATACGTATTGCTGATCGTCGGCGCGGTGCTCGTCAACAACTTCGTACTGAACCGTTTTCTCGGCATCTGCCCCTTTCTCGGCGTCTCGAAGCAGATGTCGACGGCGCTGGGGATGTCGGGCGGTGATCTTCGTGATGGGGATGGCGGCGGCGGTGACCTGGTGCATGCGGGCGTGGGTGCTCGTCCCCTTCGGCCTGGACTACCTGCAGACAACCGCCTTCATCCTGCTGATCGCCGCCTTCGTGCAACTGGTCGACATCGTGATGAAGCGCTTCCTTCCCGCCCTGCACGGCGCGCTGGGGATCTTCCTGCCGCTGATCACCACCAACTGCGCGGTGCTCGGCGTGACGGTGATGAACGTCAACGAGGCGCGGGGGTTCATCGCCTCGGTAGCGTTCTCCCTGGCGGCGGCGGTGGGCTTCTCCTTCGCGCTGGTCCTGTTCACCGGGCTGCGCGAGAAGATCGGCCGCGCCGATCCGCCGCGCGCGTTCCGCGGCGTCGCGATCGCGCTGGTCACCGCCGGCCTGCTGAGTCTGGCGTTCATGGGGTTCAGCGGCCTGGTCAAGTGACGCCGCCACAGGTAGGAAAGAAACACGATGAACGAATGGTGGATTCCGATTTTGTGGATTGGCGGCATCGGCGCGTTCTGCGGCGCGGCCCTCGCCCTGGCCGCCTACTACCTGAGCGTTCCCGAGGACCCGCGCATTGCGCAGGTCGCCGCCGAGCTGCCCGGCGCGAACTGCGGCGGGTGCGGCTTCGCCGGCTGCGCCGACTACGCCAAGGCGATGGTCACCGGCGGCGCCGAGCCCACCCGCTGCCCCGTCTGCAACGCCGCCGCCGTGCAGAAGATCGCCGCCATCCTCGGCAAAAGCGCCACCGCCGCGGGCCGCCGGGTGGCGCTGGTCCGCTGCGGCGGCTGCGACAGCGAGGCGGTGCGCCGCTTCGCCTACAACGGCATCACCGACTGCGCCGCCGCCGCCGCGACCGCCGGCGGCGACAAGGCGTGCGCCTATGGCTGCCTTGGCTACGGCTCCTGCGCCCGCGTCTGCCCCGTCGACGCGATCACGGTCGCCGACGGACTGGCCCGCGTCGACCCCGCCGTCTGCATCGGCTGCGGCAAATGCATCGCCGTTTGCCCGCGCAACCTGATTCTCCGCGTCCCCGAAGAGGCGAAGATCCACATCCTCTGCAGTTCCAAGGACAAGGGCCCCGCGGTGAAGAAGGTGTGCGGCGTCGGCTGCATCGGCTGCACCCTCTGCGTCAAGCTCGCCGACGGCGCCATCGGCATGGACGGCTTTCTCGCCAGGATCGACTACACCCGGCCGCCGACAAACGAGGCGCTCGTCGACAAATGTCCGGGGCACTGCATCAGGAAGGCCGGCTAACCCATGAAACGCTTTCCCTCCCCCTTCACCTTCCGCGGCGGCATCCACCCCGCCTATAACAAACAGACGACGAACGGCCTGCCGATCCGGCCGCTGCCGTTGCCGCCGCTGTTGACGATCTCGCTCTCGCAGCACCTCGGCGCCCCCGCCGTGCCAGTCGTCAAGGCCGGCGACACAGTGGGCGGCGGCCAGCGGCTCGCCGATCCGGCGGGAATGATCTCGGCTCCGGTCCACGCCCCGACCTCGGGCACCGTGCTCCGTATCGAGGCGGCGCCGACGCCGCTCGGCCGACCGGCGCCGGCGATCATCCTGCAGACCGACGGCGCCGACGCCTGGACGCACACGCTCGATCCGATCGCCGACTGGCGCTCGGTCGACGGCAAGACCCTGGCGCAGCGGGTCGGCGCCGCCGGCGTCGTCGGCATGGGCGGCGCCGGCTTCCCCACGCAAGTCAAGCTCTCGCCCCCCGCCGACAAGCCGATCGACACGGTGATCCTCAACGGCGCCGAATGCGAGCCCTACCTCACCGGCGACCACCGCCTCCTGCTCGAACAGGCCGCCGCCCTGTGGCAGGGGGCGGCGATCATCCGCCACATCCTCGGCGCCAAAACCGTCCGCGTCGCCATCGAGGACAACAAACCCGACGCCATCGCGGCGATGACCGAGGCCCTCCCCGACGACCTGGGCGACGCGGCGGTCTGCGTCCTCAAGACCAGCTACCCCCAGGGAAGCGAGAAACAGCAAATCTATTCGGTCACCGGACGCGTCGTTCCCGCGGGCGGTCTGCCGATGGACGTCGGCTGCGTAGTCGAGAACGTCGGCACCACCTACGCCGTCTGGGACGCCGTGGTCAACGGCCGCCCGCTGACCGCGCGCGCGATCACCGTGAGCGGCGACGCGGTGGCGGCGCCGGCGAACCTGCTGGCCCCGATCGGCACCCCGTTCGCGGCGCTGGTCGAGGCCTGCGGCGGCGTCACGGGGACGCTCGCCAAAGTCATCTCCGGCGGGCCGATGATGGGGTTCGCCCAGACCGGACTCGATGTCGCCATGACCAAGACCTCCTCCGGCCTCCTGCTGCTCTCGCCGGCGCGCGTGCGGCAGTTCACCTCGCAGCCCTGCATCTCCTGCGGCCGCTGCCTCGACGCCTGCCCGATGCGCCTGATGCCGGCCGAGCTGAGCCAGCTCATCGAGGCCGACGACGTCGACGGCGCCGAGCGGTTCTGCGTCATGGACTGCTTCGAGTGCGGCTCCTGCGCCTTCGTTTGTCCCGCCCACCGTCCGCTGGTCCAGCACATGCGCCGCGCCAAGGCGCTGATCGTCGCCCGCCGCCGAGCGGCGGGCGCACGACCGGCGTGAGGCCTTCCCGCCCCGCCCCGTACCTTATGAACCCCGACCGACACGCCCTATGAAACCGCAAGCCCCCAACGACCTTCTCCTCGTCAGCTCCTCGCCCCACACCCATTCGGGGGCGTCGGTCAGCCGGATCATGGGCGATGTCCTGATCGCGCTCCTCCCCGCCTTCGCCGCCGCCTGCTGGTTCTTCGGCTGGGACGCGGTACGGCTCACCGCCGTCTGCGTCGCCGCCTGCCTCGCGACTGAATGGATCTGCCGCCGGGCGATGCGCCGCGGCAACACCCTCGCCGACCTCAGCGCGGCGGTCACGGGCGTCCTGCTCGCCTTCAACCTCCCCCCCGGGCTCCCCGCCTGGATGGCGGTCGCCGGATCGGTCGTGGCCATCGCCGCCGCCAAGCAGACCTTCGGCGGACTCGGCTACAACCCCTTCAACCCGGCGCTCATCGGACGCGCCTTCCTGCTGATTTCCTGCACCGGGCAGATGACGACCTGGAGCGCCTCCTCCTGGCTGGGCGCCGACGCCGCCACCACCGCCACGCCCCTCGGTCTGGTCAAGGAGGCGCTGAAGGCTGGAAAGCCGTTGCCCTTTGATGTGACCAACGAAATGCTCGTCCGCTTTTTCATCGGCGACATGAACGGCTGCATCGGCGAAGTCTCGGCCGCCGCCATCCTCCTCGGCGCCGCCTATCTGCTGGTCCGGCGCGTCATCACGTGGCACGTTCCCGTCGCCTACATCGGCACGGTCGCCCTCTACGCGGCGATCCTCCGCCTCGCCTCGGCCGACGCCATGCCGGTCCCCTTCCATCTCCTCACCGGCGGCCTCGTGCTCGGCGCCTGCTTCATGGCCACCGACATGGTCACTACTCCCGTCACCCGATCCGGGTTGCTGCTCTTCGGCGTCGGCTGCGGCGTCCTCACCATGGTCATCCGCACCGTGGTCAACGGCGCCTATCCCGAAGGGGTCAGCTTCGCCATCCTGATCATGAACGCGTTCACCCCGCTGATCAACCGCGCGTTCAAGCGCCGGCCGTTCGGACGCAAAGCCTGATCCCCGCCTGCGAAAGGAGACGTCCCGCATGAAAGCCATCCTCAAACTCGCCCTCGTCCTCACCCTCATCTGCGTCATCTGCACCGCCATCCTGGCGGCCGTCAACGCCGTGACTAGGGAGCCAATCAAGCAGAGCAAGGAAAAACAGGTGCTCGACGCCGCCCGCCAGGTGCTACCCGAAGGCGCCGTGCCGGACACGGTCACGCGCGTCATCGACGGAAAAACCAACACCTGCTTCGTCGTCCGCGACGCCGCCGGCGCGGTCACCGCCGTGGCGCTCCAGGGGACCGCCCCGAAAGGCTACGGCGGACCCGTCGGCATCATGTTCGGCATCGCCGCCGACGGCACGCTGCTCAACTACGAAGTGACCGAGCAGACCGAAACCCCGGGCCTCGGCTCCAAGATCAAGGAGGATCCATTCCGCTCGCGCCTGCTCCAGCGGAGCGACGGCACGCCCCGCCCGACGGCCGGCACGAACTGGAAGGTGACGCGCGACGGCGGCGACATCGAGGCGGTCACCGCCGCGACCATCTCGTCGCGCGCGGCGCTCGAGGCGCTGCGCAACGCCTTGGAAACCTACGAAGCCCTCAAGCCGACGCTCTAACCCACTCATTAACATGAATCTCTTACAACGCGACGACCGCAACGCGTTCTTCAAGGGAATCCTCCGCATCGAGGACCGCGGCTCAGAGGGGCTCGAACTGCACCGCACCACCGTCCGGCAGCTCGGCCACCTTGACCGCCTTAACCCCGTGTTTGGCGTCCGTGGACGCTGCCTGTCCGGGATACAGCTCGCACTGCGGACCGACGCCACGCAGCTTGAACTGGCCCTGACGCTATACCCTGGCGCACGCCGATCCTTCGCCCTCGCCGTCACGGTTGATGGCGTGACCCATCACCCGTTCTGCGAGGCCGATCAGCCCGACGGCCCGATCGAGGTCATGGTGCGGCTCGCCGACGCCAACGCGCCGCGCCGCCCGCGCGAAGTGCGCCTGCTTTTTCCGCCGTCACGTCCGGCGTGGCTGCGCCGGGCGGTGCTGGTCGGCGCCACCACTGCCGAGCCGTTGCCGGCGAAACCGCGGCGCCTCCTCTGCCTGGGCGACTCGATCACCCAGGGCATGGAAGCGCTCAGTCCCCTCGCCCCCTACCCCACCGCGCTGGCCGAAGCCTGGAATGCCGAGTTGCTCAACCAGGGCATCGGCGGCCATATTTTCGATGCCGCTTACATCGACGAGAACCTCCCCTTTACGCCCGATCTGGTCACGATCGCCTATGGCACCAACGACTGGTCGCGCGGCCTGTCGCCCGATGCCGTCCGCCGCGCGGCCGCGGCCTGCCTCGCGCGCATCGCCGACCTCTGGCCGTGCGCGCGCGTGGCGCTGCTCACCCCCTTCTGGCGCGCCTGCCAGTCCGACACAAAGGCGGGCGGCACGCTGGCGGACATCCGCGCCGCGATCGCTGCCGCTCCTTCGGGCGCCGCCGCCGCGCGCTGCACCGTCCTCGCAGGCGAAACCCTGATCCCCAACGAAGCCCGCTATTTCAGCGACGGCACCCATCCCAACGACCTCGGCTTCGGCTGCTGCGCGGCCGCGCTGGCCAACCGCCTGCTGCGGCCACAGCGTGTTGAACCCGGGTGGATTGAAGCGGGGACTGCCGGGTGGGTTTAACCCAAACTCGAGTTCACATGATTCGCACTCTCCACAAAAGATCAGTCAGCTTTGACGACAACCTGACCGTACTCCTTGCCGATGTCCACGTCGGGGGACTGGCAACCGACCCCTGCTATCAGCTACAGTACATTGAGGTGGCGGTGGCTGACATCTTGAGGATGGATCCGCTCCCCAGGCGTGTTTTCGTCTTTGGCGACCTCGCGTTCCTCTTCGGACGCAAGTGCGACTATGAGAAGTCGTACCCGCTGATGAAACTCATCCGGGACGCCGGCATCGATCTCTACATCACGATGGGCAACCATGACCACCGCGGGGCGTTCTTCGAGGTCTATCCGGAGCACGCCGAGACGACTCCCGTCAAGGGGAAGGCCGTATCCGTGGTCACCATGCCCGACTGCGACTTCATCCTTTTTGACTCGCTGCAGGAGAATCTCTCCGGCGCGGAAGCCGACAATCCCGTGCCTGGCGAGCTTCCCGAAGATGAGTACGAGTGGCTTGCCCAGGAGTTGCCGAAGCGCAAAAAGCCGTTCTTTCTCGGCTGCCACCATCCGCTTAACGAGATCAAGGTCCTCAACGGCACAGGAGAGAAGACCCTCCAGGGGCTGTTTTCCAAATGCCCGGCGCTTTCCGGCTACATCAACGGGCACAACCACCGCTGGGACAGCGAGTGGGGCATCCGCGATTGGGGCGACCGCCGCTGCGTCAAGAGGCTCATCCTGCCGTCGACGGGACACTGGGGTGACATCGGTTACACGCTTTTCCGCACCGGCCCCGACGGCGCGGTCGCGGAATTCGTGCAAAGGGACTTCTTCTTCGCGACGCCGCTCAAGGAAGGCGAAACGCGTCCGCCGGTCTGGGACGCCGTCTACAGGGAGCACACCGGCGCGACGTGCAGGTTTTCGTATTCGAATCCCTGAAATCGCCCCTGTCCCCCCGACGCAGGCCGTCGGCGCAGCTTCCGGGGGAGTACAAGCGCCACCTGACTTGCCTCACTTGAGGTACAGGCGCAGCCCGGCGGCGGATAGCTGCTTGGTGCAGAGGGTGGCAACGCCTTCAACCGGCTTGAAGGGGGGCCCGGCAAACGGCTACAATGGGCGCCATGGACCGCTTCTTCACCGCCACCGCTTTTCGCACGCCGGGGACGCACGACCCGCCGGATGCGGCGCGACGGCCTGCCGCGGCACTCCCAAGGAGACGCGATGAACGCCTTCGTCTCCTTTAAGCACGTCACCAAACGGTTCGGCGCGCTGACCGCCGTCGATGACGTTTCGCTCGACATCGGCAAGGGCGAGGTCTTCTCGCTGCTCGGTCCAAGCGGCTGCGGCAAGACCACCCTGCTGCGGATGCTCGCCGGCCTGGAGACCCCCGACGCGGGGCGGATCACCCTCGACGGCCAGGACATCACCCGCCTGCCGCCCAATTTGCGCCGCGTCCACACGATCTTCCAGAACTACGCCCTCTTCCCGCACATGACGGCCTGGGAGAACATCGCCTTCCCGCTCCGCGTGGCGCACGTTCCCCGGGCGGAGATCACCCGGCGCGTCGAGGGAATCCTCGCGCTGATCCGCCTCGGCGCCCACAGCCACAAATATCCGTCGCAGATTTCGGGCGGACAGAAGCAGCGGGTCGCCATCGCCCGCGCCCTGGTCGACCAGCCGCAGGTCCTGCTGCTCGACGAGCCGCTGGCGGCGCTCGACCTGAAACTGCGGCAGCACATGCTGCTGGAACTCGACCTGATCCACGACAAGGTCGGCATCACCTTCCTCTACGTCACCCACGACCAGGGCGAGGCGATGTCGCTCAGCGACCGCATTGCCGTGATGAACAGCGGGCGCATCGAGCAGATCGACCCGCCCGCCAAGATCTACGAGGCGCCGCGTTCGTCCTTCGTCGCCGCCTTCATCGGCGACACCAACTTCCTCCAGGGCAACGTCACCGCCGTCGCCGGCGACTACTGCGCCCTCGACATCGGCGGCCTCCCCGCGGCCGTCCACTGCTACAACGACAAGGCGATCCGGGCCGGCAGCATGGTCCACCTCAGCGTGCGGCCCGAGAAAATCCAGGTGGCGAAGACCCTGCCGCCCTTCGACGCGGCGCTGGCGGGCAGGATCAACGGCTTCAGCGGCACCGTGCAGGACATCGTCTACCAGGGGAGCCACACCAAGTACTGGGTCAGCGTCGGCGGCCACCGGCTCGTGGCGAACAAGCCGCACACCCGCTTCCAGCTCGACCAGGAGGCGATCACGTGGGGCGACACCGTGGCCGTCTGGTGGCACGCCGACGACGCCTTCATGCTGGAGCAGTTCCACGCCACCGACGCCGCGCTCGTCCAGGCGCCGCCGCAGGCGCTGGCCGCGGCCGGCACACCCCCGGGGGGAAGCGCATGACCGAGAAACGGCTGCACGAATGGGCGGTTTCGCTCCCGTCGCTGCTCTGGATGGTCGCCTTCTTCGCGATCCCGACCGCACTGGTGTTTGCCCTTTCGTTCCGCCCCGCCGACACGCTGGGCGGCATCGGCGACGGCTGGACGTGGGAAACCTGGCGCCACCTCTCCAACCCCAACTACCCGTCGATCCTCTGGCGCACCGTCTGGCTCAGCCTGGCCACCACCGCCGCCTGCGTCCTGCTCGCCCTCCCCTGCGCCTACGCCATGGCGCGCGCCCCCGCGCGCTGGCGCACCGTGCTGGCGACGCTGATCATCCTGCCGTTCTGGACGAATTTCCTCATCCGCGTCTTCGCCTGGCGGCAGATCCTCCACCCCGAAGGGGCGCTCAAGCACCTGCTTGTCACCCTGCGGCTGGCCGGTCCCGACACGCTGCTGCTCTACAATTCGGGCGCGGTGCTGCTCGTCAGTATCTACTCCTTCCTCCCGTTCGCGATCCTGCCGCTCTACGCCGCGGCCGAGAAATTCGATTTCTCGCTGATCGAGGCGGCGCGCGACCTGGGGGCGCGCGGGCTCCGCGCCTTTGTCTCCGTCTTTGTTCCCGGCATCCGCCGCGGCCTCGTCTCCGCCACGCTGATGGTCTTCATTCCGGCCCTCGGCTCGTACGTCATCCCCGACCTCGTGGGCGGTCCGACGAGCGAGCTGCTGGGCAACAAGATCGCCCAGCGGACCTTCTTCGACCGCAACCTGCCCCACGCCAGCGCCCTTTCGGCGCTGCTGGCGGTCGGCGTGCTGGCGCCGCTCGCGCTGCTGGCGCTGGCGATGCGGTCCGCCGACGCGGCCGCGCGGAAACAGGGGGAAAAGCGGTGAAGCGCTCCCTCTTCCCCCTGGCGGTGCTGGCGCTGGTCGTCCTCTTTCTCTACCTGCCGATCTTCGTGCTGTCGCTGAACTCGTTCAACGCGTCGCGCTTCGGCGGGTCGTGGGACGGGTTCACCGTCAAGTGGTACGCGATGCTGCTGCGCGACCACACCATCTGGCAGGCGCTCGCCAACAGCCTGCTGATCGCCTGCGGCGCCACGCTCGGCGCCTGCGTCGTCGGCACCACGGCCGCCCTGGCGCTGCACCGCTGGGAAAGCCGCCTGCAGGCGTTCCACAACGCGCTGATCTACACGCCGCTGGTGATCCCCGAGATCCTGATGGGCATGAGCCTGCTGCTCCTCTTCACCGCCCTCGGCGTCGACTGCGGCCGCCACACGATCCTGCTGGCGCACATCACCTTCTGCGTCAGCTACGTCGCCATGACGGTGCTGGCGCGGCTGCAGGATTTCGACACCGCCCTCATCGAGGCGGCGCGCGACCTGGGGGCGAACGCCTGGGCCGCCTTCCTCAGAATCCAGCTCCCGCTGCTGATGCCGGGGATCATCGCCGGCGGACTCCTCGCCTTCACCCTCTCGGTCGACGATTTCGTGATCACCTTCTTCGTCAGCGGCCCCGGCTCGACCACCCTGCCGCTGCGGGTCTACAGCATGATCAAGCACAGCCGGCACATGCCGGTGATCAACGCCCTCTCGACCCTGCTGCTGGTCGTCACCTTCGCCGCCGTGCTCGTCAGCCGGCTGCTGCAGAAGAAACGGACCACCCGGTCCCACACGCTCCTCGCAACCCCACTGGGAGAATCCGCCACATGAACACCCGCATGCTGCTCGCCTCCACGCTGTTGCTCGCCGCCGCCGGCTGCGGTCCGCGCAAACCGGTCCTCCACGTCTACACCTGGGCCGACTATGTCGATCCCGGCCGGGTCGCCGCCTTCGAAGCCGCGCACGGCTGCCGCGTCAGCATCGACACGTTCGATTCGAACGAGGCGATGTACGCCAAGCTCAAGGCGGGCGGCGCCGCCTACGACCTCGTCCTCCCCAGTTCCTACCAGGTGGCGCTGATGCGGGCGCAGAACATGATTCAGCCGTTCGACGAGGCCCAACTGCCCCATGTGCGGCAGAACATCGACCCCGACTACCTCCGCTTCGCCAGCGACCCCGGGATGCGCCACGCCATCCCCTACGCCATGACCTTCACCGGACTGGCCTACCGCCGCGACAAGGTCGGCGAGCTGCCGCCGACGTGGGGCGTGTTCACCAACGCCGCCTTCCGCGGCAAGAGCACCCTGCTCGCCGACATGCGCGAGACGATCGGCGCCGCCCTGCGCGTCTGCGGCGCCAGCATGAACAGCACCAATCCCGCGGAACTGGCGCGGGCGCGCGACGTGGTGATCGGCTGGAAGCGGAACATCGCCAAGTTCGAGAACGAGCAGTACAAGACGGGGCTCGCCTCGGGCGAGTTCGTCCTGGCCCACGGCTACAACTGCGACGTGCTGCAGGTACAGGAGGACTGCCCCGAGATCGCCTTCGTGCTCCCCGAAGAGGGGTTCTCCTTCACCTTCGACGAGTTCGCCATCCCCGTCGACGCCCCCAATCCCGGACTGGCCCATGCCTTTGTCGACTTTCTCTACGACGCCGGAAACGCCGCCGCCAACATGGCCTACATCTGCAGCATGATGCCGGTCAAAACCGCCTATCCGCTGCTCGACGAGGAATTCCGCACCTCGCCGACGATCTTCATCAGCCCCGGGGCGCTCGATGCGGGCGGCGAAATGCTGCGCGACGTCGGCGACGCCCTCCCCCTCTACACCCGCACCTGGGACGAGATCAAAGCGGCGAAGTGAGCGTGACCGCGCGAACTGCGTCCCTCACACCCGCAGCCGCTCTTTGACGGCGTCGGCGAGGACGGCGGACTCGCGGCGCAGGGTGCGCAGATCGGCGCGCGCGAGCAGGTCGGCGGGGCGCAGTTCTTCGCCCCAGGCCGCCCAGCCGCACCACCACGCGAGCACACCGACCACCGTCCCGGGCGCCACCCCGGCAGCGCGAATCGCCGCGAGGCGGGTGTCGCCGTGGCGCTTGGCCAGGCGGCGGCCGTCGGGACTCACCACCAGCGGCACGTGGAGGAAGCGCGGCGGCGCGAGCGCGAGCGCCCGGTAGAGCAGCAACTGCCGGTGGGTGGCGGCGAGCAAGTCGTCGCCGCGCACGACTTCGGTGATTCCCATGGCGGCGTCATCGACCACCACCGCCAGCATGTAGCCGGCGCCGTCGGGATCGCGCGCGATCACGAAGTCGCCCGTCGTTTCGCCGACCCGCTGCCGCTGGACACCGGCAAACCCGTCGTCGAAAACGGTCTCGTCCGCCCCGGACACACGGAAGCGCCATGCCGGCAGCCGTCCCGGCGGCAGCGCGGCGGCGGCGGCGGCATATCCGGTGAAACGGCCGCGGCAGGCGCCGTCGTAGGCGAGGCCGTCCTCGCCCGCCTGCGGCGCCGACTGTCCCGCCTCGACGTCGCGCCGCGAGCAGACGCAGGGATAGACCAGCCCCTGCTCCCGCAGCCGCTCCAGCGCCGCGCGGTAGAGCGGCCGCCGCGCCGTCTGCACATAGGGCGCGCGCGGACCGCCCACATCGGGTCCTTCGTCCCAGTCAAGTCCGAGCCAGCGGAGGTCGTCGAGCGCCGCCTGCGCCGTGCCGGGCTTGACCTTGGGGTGGTCGAGATCCTCCATCCGCAGCACCACGCGGCCGCCCTGCCGGCGCGCGTGCAGCCAGGCGATGAGGAACGTGCGCGCGTTGCCGAGGTGCAGCGCCCCGGTGGGACTCGGGGCCAGCCGTCCGCGGACGCCGCCCGCCGCCGCACTCACGGCCGCATCTCCGGAAAGAGACGCGCGATGCCGGCGGCCGAGGCCTCGCACACGCCGCGCTCGCAGACCAGGCCGGTGATCAGGCGGGCGGGGGTGACGTCGAACCCCCAGTTGCGCGCGGGCGTCGAATCGGGGCATATCTGCACCGTTTCGATCCTCCCCGCGGCCGTCTTGCCGGTGACGCCGCGCACCTCGCCGGCGTCGCGTTCCTCGATCGGGATTTCGGCGACGCCGTCGGTCATGGCGAAATCGAAGGTCGACGACGGCAGCGCGACATAGAAGGGAACGCCGTTGTCGCGCGCCGCCAGCGCCTTGAGATAGGTGCCGATCTTGTTCGCGGCGTCGCCGGCGCGGGTGACGCGGTCGGCTCCGGTGATGACCACATCGACCAGCCCGTGCTGCATGAGGTGGCCACCGGCGTTGTCGGCGATCAGGTCGTGCGGCACCCCCTGCTGTCCGAGCTCCCACGCCGTCAAGCTCGCACCCTGGTTGCGCGGACGGGTCTCGTCGACCCAGACATGGAGCTTCATCCCCGCCGCCTGGGCGGCGTAGACCGGCGCGGTGGCCGAGCCGTAGTCGACAAACGCCAGCCAGCCGGCGTTGCAGTGGGTCAGGACCTG
>CAYVKQ010000038.1:8224-15855 GCA_964451945.1 uncultured Lentisphaerales bacterium | reverse complement strand
AGCTGCTCGGATTGCGTCCCAACCGGGTCATCGCCGACCTCATGCAGATCAATGTCCTAGCCTCGATCAACCAGCGGGTCGAGATCGAAGTCGCCTCGAAGATCGCCGACAAATACGGCTACAAGGTCGAAATCGAACGCCAGAAGCGCTCCACCGAGCGCAAGCCGGTCCTGCGGCGCGACGACGCCGACGACGACATCCCCGAGGACAAGCCCGAGGACCTCGTCCCCCGGCCGCCGGTCATCACCTTCCTCGGCCATGTCGACCACGGCAAGACCTCGTTGATGGACCGTATCCGCAACACCCATGTTGCGAGCGGCGAGGCTGGCGGCATCACCCAGCACATCGGCGCCTACACCGTCGAGACCAACGGCCGTCGCATCACGTTCCTCGACACGCCGGGCCACGCCGCCTTCTCCGCGATGCGCGCCCGCGGCGCCAACCTCACCGACATCGCCGTGATCATCATCGCCGCCGACGATGGCGTGATGCCGCAGACGAAGGAGGCGATCAAGCACGCCAAGCAGGCGGGCGTGCAGATGATGGTCGCCATCAACAAGTGCGACCTGCCGCAGGCCAAGCCCGACCAGGTCCGCCAGCAACTGGCTGCCGAGGGGCTGACTCCCGAAGAGTGGGGCGGCGACGTCGTCTGCTGCGAAGTCTCGGCCACGACCGGCAAGGGCGTCGACCACCTGCTGGAGATGATTCTGCTGCAGGCCGACGTTTTGGAGCTGACCGCCAGCGTGGGCCGCCGCGCCGACGGCTACGTCATCGAGGCGCAGTTGGAGCAGGGGCGCGGTCCGACCGCCAGCCTGCTGATCGCCGGCGGCACGCTCCGCGTCGGCGACGTGCTCCTCTGCGGCGAGCATTTCGGCCGCATCCGCGGGCTGGTCGACGACCGCGGCCGCAAGGTCAAGGAGGCGACCCCCGCCACGGCCGTCAAGGTAATGGGGCTCTCGGGCGTTCCCGAGGCGGGCGCCCACTTCCGCGTGATGCTCAACGACAAGCGGGCGCGCGACCTTGCCGAGGCGGAGGCGGAGTCCAAGAAGCGCACCGAGCTGACCTCCTCGGTGGCGACCTCGCTCGACGCCCTGATGAAGAAGTACCAGGAGCAGGAGCAGCTCGAGATCCATGTGATCGTCAAGGCCGACACCCAGGGGTCGTGCGAGGCGATCGAGGATTCGCTCAAGGAGATCAAGAGCGAAAAGGTCTCCCTGCAGATCATCTACAGCGGCATCGGCAACGTCAACGCCAACGACGTGCAGCGCGCCGCCTCGGGCCGCGCCATCATCGTCGGTTTCCACGTCGGCTGCGAGCCCGGCGTGCAGAGCGTCGCGCGCCACGACGGGGTCCGCATCAGCACGCACCGGATCATCTACGAGCTGCTCGACCATGTGAAGCTGGAGATGCTCAACCTGCTCAAGCCGGAGTACAGGGAGAACGTCCGCGGGCACGCCGAAATCCGCGCCCTCTTCAACCACGGCAAGAAGGGGATGATCGCCGGCTGCCAGATGCTCGACGGCGTGCTGCGGATGGACGCGCGGGTCCGCATCCTGCGCCAGAAGCAGGTGGTGTTCGACGGCAAGCTCCTCTCGCTGTACCACTTCCAGGACGAGGTGTCGCAGATCGACGGGTCGCAGGAGTGCGGCGCCCGCTTCACCGATTTCGAGGCGTTCGCCGAAGGCGACATCATCGAATGCTACTCCCTCGAGGAAAAGGAACGGACGCTCTAAGCCATGCCGGTGAATCGTCTGGAACGGGTGAACGCGCTGCTGCGCCGCGAAATCGGCGAGGCGCTCTTCCATGTCTTCAACGGCGAGATCGATCTCGCCGCGGTGACCGTCACCGCGGTCGACACGGCGCGCAACCTCCGCAACGCCACGGTCTCGGTCTCGGTCTTCGGCCACGAGAACGAGCGCGGGCGCATCCTCCGCGCCCTCGCCGACAAACACGCCGAGCTGCAGGCGCTGATCAACCGCGACTGCCACCTCAAATACACGCCGCGCCTCCGCTTCGTGCTCGACACCTCGATCGAGAAGGGCGACCACGTCCTGGCGCTGATCAACGGCATGGAATCGGCGGGTGAGATCCCCGCCGAAACCAGTGACCCGTCGTCCGTGACCCGTGATCAGTAACCGGTCTGCACAAGGATTTGGCCTCCAACGGATCACGGTTCACCGATCCCTCTTCTTTTTCCAGTCATTTCGCTACCGCACACCCACCACCACACGCACACACTCCCAACCATGCTCCCTCCCCGCACCTATTCCGCGCCGCTGCCCGTCGCCTACGGACCTTTTGACGGTCTGCTGCTCGTCGACAAACCATCCGGACCGACCTCGCACGACGTCGTGCACGCGGTCCGCCGCACCTTCCGCATCGAGAAGGTCGGCCACGGCGGCACCCTCGACCCGGCGGCCACCGGCCTGCTGGTGATCCTCCTCGGCCGCGCCACGCGCCTCTCCGACCAGATCATGGGCGGCGACAAGACCTACGAGGGGGTGGTGCGCCTGGGGACCATCACCAACTCGCAGGACATGGATGGCGAAGTGGTCGAGGAGCGGCCGTACGACGGCGTCGCGCGCGAACAGGCCGAGGCGGCGCTGGCGGCGTTCCGCGGCGACATCTACCAGACGCCGCCGATGGTCTCGGCGGTCAAGGTCAAGGGGGTGCCGCTCTACAAGCTCGCGCGCAAAGGCCAGGAGGTGGCGCGCGAGCCGCGACTGACCCACATCTACCGCTTCGACATCACCGACTGGGCGCCGCCCCTGGCCGCAATCACCGTCGTCTGCACCAAGGGAACCTATGTGCGGACGCTCGCCCACGACCTCGGCCAGGCGCTCGGCTGCGGCGCCTGCCTGCAGAGCCTCCGCCGCACCGTCTCGGGCGCCTTCGCCGTGTCCGACGCCGTGCCGCTCGACACCCTGCTCGCGGGGAGCAAGGACGATCTCGCCGCCCGCGTCATTCCCTGCACGCGGGTGCCGCGGTAGGACGGGCGGTTGCCTGCGGGCGTGGCACGGGCATCTTGCCCGTGTTTCATGGGCGAGACGCCCATGCCACGGTGGGACGCCGGCGCTTACCGTGCGCCGCCATTCTGCCACAGTTCGAGCTGGCGCGCCGTCGGCGCGCCGACGATCTCGAAGAGGCGCCACGGACCGTAGTCCCGGCAGAAGAGCATCCGTCCGCCGCCCGCTCCGTAGAGGGTGGGGAAGCGGGTGTGGACATTCTCGGCCGCGGCGGCGCCGGCGGGTTCGGGCACCAGCAGGAAGAGGTTCTGGCCGTAGTAGGCGTCGCGCAGCGCGTTGACGTAGAGGTCGAGGTTCGGCTCGACGCGGTCGCGGACGTCGTCCGCGATCAGCCCCAGTCCGGTGTAGCCGCAGACGAACACCCGCGCGTGCTCCGAGCGGGCGAGGGCGTCGGCCTCGACCTGCGCGATCATCCCCTCCGGCACGGCGGGAGCGGCGGCGGGCGGCGGCACACGGCCGCCGATCCAGGCGACGGCGCCGAAAACGGCGAGGTCGCCCGCGGTCACCCACGGCACGCATGTCTCGGAACGGCCGTGGCGCAGGTGCCACAGCGCCAGGGCGCCCGCCGCCACGAGCGTGGCGCGGCCGCCGGCGTCGGCCCACGCCGCCGATGCGCCGCGCAGCAGCGCCAGCCAGAGCCAGAAGACCACGCCCAGCGTCCCCAGCGTCACGGCGCGGCTGTTGCGCGCGAGCGCCCCCGCGGCCAGCGCGTAGGCGGCGGCCGCCACCGCGACGATCTCGGCCGGATGCGACGGCAATCCGCGCCACAGCCCGTGCCGCCACGCCAGCACCCCTTCGTTGCGCAGGTTGGCGACGAAGAAGAGGGGCGAGCCGAAGATCAGCCCGTTCATCAGCAGCCAGACGCCGAGGGCGTAGAGCGCGGGCAGCCAGCCGAGGAGCAGCACCGCCGGCAGGCGCCGCCGCGTCGCGGCGCCGCGCAGCGCGCCGAGCGGCACCGCCAGCGCCAGCGCCGCCGTCACGCCGAAGAGCGGCGCGCCGCAGAGGGTCAGGCCGGCGAGCGCGGCGGCGAGCTTCACGAGGTCGCGCAGGCTCTGGTCCCGGTTCCAGAGCGCCGCCGAGCGGAGGGCGAAGACGGTGAGCGCGGCGGGAACCGCGGCGGCGGGCGCGGCGCCGCCGCCGATGGCGGTCGCGCCGCACGCAAGCAGCGCCATCAGCGCCACGCCGGCCCAGCGGCGTTCCGAAATGCGGCCGCAGATCGTCAACGCGAAGGTCCAGGCGACCCACGCCGCGGCGGCCGCGGCGGCGGCGCCCGCCCCGAGCAGCCAGACGAACGGCAGGCAGACGACCGACACCAGTGGACTGTGCCAGCACGACCCGACGAGCGCCTGCCGCCCCTGGTCGGTGCCGGCCATCAGCTCGCGGCACACCGCCAGCGCCGTGGTGTCGCCCGGGCCGGCGGTCGCGAGCCCCGCGGCCACGACCGCCGCCGCCAGAAGGGCGGGGACGAGATCACGAAGTCTTTTTCTGAACGAGCCCATGCTGGGTCTTCTCCCAAAAGAACGGATTCCGGAAAAACTGGATGAACGCCCGCCAGCCGCTGTAGCTCATCATCATCCAGTAGACCGGGGTCAGCAGGTTCCACAGCAGCAGCGAATCGTAGCGCCGCTTGTAGCAGCCGAGAAGGTTGACGTAGACGAAGGCGAAGTTGCCGACGAAGAGGCAGAAGGTTCCGGCAGCGAAGACCGGCCCCGGGAAAAGCGCCGCGACGCCGGACGGCTGCACTACGAACCACACCAGCGCCAGCGCCCAGAAGACCGGGTTGACGAGCGCCGAGAAGACGACGCCGCCCACGAGGATCTGGAAGTGGAGGAAATTGCGCCAGCCGATCTCGCGCGCCAGGCGGAGCGGGCGACGCATGTGGACGAACCACGTCTGCACGTAGCCCTTCTGCCAGCGCGTCCGCTGCCGGATCCAGAAGGGGAGGCTGGAACAGGCCTCTTCCCAGGTCGTCGTCTGCAGCATGCAGGTGGTGTAGCCGGCGCGGCAGAGGCGGACCCCCAGGTCGCAGTCCTCGGTCACGTTGTAGGCGTCCCACCCCAGCAGGTCGCGCAGCACCCCGGTGATGAAGTGGTTCGAGGTGCCGCCGAGGGGGATCACCGTGCGCAGCGCGGCGAGCCCGGGGAGCTGCATGTCGAACCAGGCCGAGTATTCGGCGGCGAACCAGCGGGTGAGGAGGTTCTGGCGCGGGTTGTAGTAGTTGAGGCGCGACTGTACGCAGGCGGTCTTTCCGCCCGCCCGCTCGAAAGCCAGCACCGCCTTCTTGAGCTGGTCGGTCTCGGGTTTGTCCTCGGCGTCGTAGATCACCAGGTAGCGGCCGCGGGCGTGCTGCAGGCCGACGTTGCACGCCTTGGGCTTGGTGCGCGGGTGCGAGGCGGGGATGAGCGTGACGCGGAACCCGGGCGGCAGCGTCATCGCGCGGGCGGCGGAGACGGTGGCTTCGTCGTCCTCCTCGAGCAGGAGCTGCACGTCCTTGCGGTCGGCGGGATAGTCGAGCGCCTGCAGGCCGGCGACCATCTGCGGCAGCGTCTCGGGCTCCTTGTACATCGGCACGAGGATCGAGTAGAGGGGCCAGTCGCGCGGTTCGGCGGCGGCGATCTCGCCGTCCGAAAAGGCGAGCGAGGCGCCGGGCTTGACCGAGGCGCGGATCAGGCGGAGCTTGTAGAGGGTGACGACGAGGTAGAAGAGGGTGCAGCCGAAGACGAGCACCCGCCCGGTCGCCAGCGGCGCGAAGACCAGCCCCGCCGCTACGAGCAGCCCCGTCGCCGCCAGTGCGCACCATTGGCCGCGGGTCACCGGTTCGGCGGCACTCCATTCGGGGTGGATCCGGGTGAGCGCCAGCGGCTCGGCGGCGAGGTCGGGAGGGGGGGTGTCGCAAATCATAGAGTTTGTCGATAATATCGATATTATCGAGATTATCGAAACGGTGGCCTAGTGGTAAAGGACCTGGCGGAAGACGTCCGCGGCCTTGCCGAGGCCGGCGGGTGTGAAGACGCCGGAACCGAGCAGCGGCTCGGACCCTTTGTCCAAAGCGAAGGGGGTGTAGAGGTCGGCTACCGAGAGACCGTAGGCGTCGGCGACGCGGTAGACGATCTCGGCGTAGAGGCGGCCGGCGCGGGCGTGGGGGCACGGCTCGGCGCCCGGCAGACAGCCGCAGCCGGGGAGGACGTCGAAGGCGGGCGGCGCAACCAGGATCACGGGCGTTCTGCCCGCCTCGGCGAGGGTGCCGGCGAAGGCGGCCAGCCGCCGCTCGAAAAGCCCGGGTGTCTCGCCGTCGCGCGCGCCGGAGAGGTCGGGGGCGAGGAGGACGGCGTCGACGGGGAGCAGGTCGCGCAGCGCGGCCAGCGGCGCCAGGCGCGACACGCCGCGCGGGTCGTCCTCGTTCTCGAGCGACCGCAGCGCGATCCGCTGGTAGGCCGCCGAGAGACCGTCGGGACCGTTGGCCAGGGCGTGGTCGAGTGCTTCGGCGGCGGCGCGGTCGGCGACCCCCTCCGGTGCGACGAAGCCGTCGAGAAAGAGGAGGCGCTGGCCGCGGCGCAAGCCCTTGAAGAGATGCGATTCACCCTGCGAGGCGCGGCGCGCGATCAGGGTCACGCCCGCGCCGCCGCGCAGCAGCGCCACACCGCCGACGCCGTCGGGGAGGCCGTCGAAGGGAGCGGCGTCGAACACCCAGCCTCCGGCGTCGACCGTCACGCCGGCGTGGCGCACCTGCCAGCGGATCTCGCGGAAGGCGTCGGCCTCGCCCTGCGGCAGCGCAATGCGTCCCCAGGAGCGGGCCAGCGCCAGCGGCTCCTCGCGGACGGTGACGGCGCCGTCGCGGCCGGTCACCTCGGTGCGGACAGTGAAGACGACGGCGTCGGGCGAAGTCGCCCGCACCTCGATCTCGGGGACCACGGGGTCTTCGCCGTAGCAGACGGCGGGGGCGCCGAGCAGCGCCGAGGAGACGCGGAATTCGACGGCGGGCACGGTGTCGGGCGGGAGCGTCACCGTGGTCGCGGCATTGGTGCCGTCGGCGGGCCGGCGCACGGTGAGCCCGACGACGGCCGGCGCGTCGTTGCTGGTCACTAGCACCGTGTCGAGGGAGGGCCCGCTGCCGACCGCGGCGCCGTTCAGCGTCCAGTCGTACTCCAGTTCGCCGCCGTTCCAGCAGACGCTGCCGTCCTGCAGCGTCAGGCCGCAGAAGATCGCGGGGGTGCCGAGGAAGCGGTAGGGGGCGCCGCGGCGCGTCCGCGCAAAGGCGTGGAGATCGCCCCCGCGGCGTTCGACGCGTCCTTCGACGGCGGCGCCGCCGGTGACGAAAAGCGGCTCGGCCGCGCCGTCGTCGGCGGCGCGCCACAGCACGGCGAGGTCGTAGCCGTAGCGGACCGCCGTGTCGAGAATCAGTCGGTGCAACCCCGCCGCGAGGACGAGTGGGCGGCTCTCCTGGCGCGTCGGCCGCCCGCGGCTGTAGCCCTGCCCCACGGCCTCCGCGCCGTCGATCTGCAGCCAGGCGGCGTTGTCGCCCTGCAGCGCGAAGACGTAGCGGGCCTCCTTCGGGACAAAGATCCAGGTCGTCAGCCGCAGCAGCGACAGCGGCTGGCTCCAGCC
>CAYVKQ010000038.1:4640-8124 GCA_964451945.1 uncultured Lentisphaerales bacterium | reverse complement strand
AGGCCGTTGCAGTCGACCAGGGCATGGACCGCCTCGTCGTCGGCCCAGACGACGCGGACGGGGCGCGGCGCGCCGTCGGCCGTGGCCTTGACCGCCGCCACCGGCTGTCCGCCCGCCGCCGCGGGGAGCGCGCAGAGGGCGAAGGCGTCGGCGGCCGCGCGCGGGAAGACGACGCGTACCGGTGCCTCGGCCACCGTCCACACGGGGGTGGGGTCGGCGGCACGGACGGACAGAGACGACATGATCGATAATATCGACATGATCGAGGCTGCTGCAAAACCCCTTGCTTGCAGGTGTGGCACGGGCATCCTGCCCGTGTTCCATGGGCGGGACGCCCATGCCACGAGGGGTTCTGCCAGCGCCGCGATCGACAGTATCGACCGTCTCGCCGGCCCCGGCCTCGCGTCGCCCGCGGTGCCGCCTATAGAACGCACCCCGTTGCCGGAGGCGCGGAACCGCGCCGCGTCACACCCGGAGCGCCGCCTTCGCCCGGAACCGCAAAGGCCCCGCCAAATCTGTTCTGCCACCATGTCGAAAACTCCGCAAATCGTTTCCAAACGGAGGCGCGCCACCGGTCCTTTTGCTTGGCACGCATCCTGCATTGACCCCACCGTGAAGCCGATTTTCCACAGAGGCGAAACCGGACGGCTCGGAATCCCGCGCAGGACATTTTTTGCGCAGGATTCGTGCCAGACGGGCCGCCATGCCGGGTTCACGCTGGTGGAGATGATGGTGGTGGTGGCGATCATCAGCATTCTGCTGACGATGATCACGACGGTGGTGACCGACGGCCGGCGCCAGGCGCGCCAGACCGACTGCAAGTCGAACCTGCGCCAGACCGGGATCGCCATCCTCGTCTACCGCGGCGAGCACAACGGCGCCAACCCCCCGTGGCTCTCCAACCTCTACCCCGAGTATCTCGACGACCTGCGCTGCTTCGTCTGCAAGAGCGACCGCAACAGGGGAGTGGGCGTGGTCAGGCCCAAGGATCTGCCGGAAGAAGCGGATCCTGACAAATTCAGCGAAGTCATCGATAATGACTCTGCGTCGTCTCGCCATGCCCTGCAGAACGACGACAAGGTGCTTGCCAACAGCTATTTCTACGAATTCAGCGCGGCCGATTGCTCATGGGGAAAAGACACAAAATTCAAGGCAGACCCCCAAGATGAATCCCCTGTCAAGTGGTGGGAGGCGAAGGAGTACCAACTGCGCTATGGCGACAAATACAACGGTGGTGGCGAGCCAGATGCTCCGGTTCCCTACAGCCAGTCGAAACTGCCGATCGTCCGCTGCTACCACCACCACCGGGAGGGGCGGATCCGGGCCTACACTGAAAATTCGCTTACCGTGAATGCGGATGGCACCAGGTCGGGCACGCTCTCGCAGCAGCACATCGCCATCAACATCGCCTATGCGGGCAACGTCTACGTCGGCCCGCTGTGGTGGGAGGGGATGCCCGACCCCGGGGAGAGGGAGCAATGAGCGCCACCACCGCCAGAGTCGATCATATCGACATTATCGACAATATCGATCTTGTCGATTTTTCCCCAGCCCATTTTCAACTCCAATGACCGGTCACGCCTATGAAAACTGAAGCACGCGTTTCACTCGCCCTCTCGTTCGCCGTTCTGCTGATCGGCGGCTGCATGACCCCCGACGCGGATATCCCGCCGGCGCCCGAACCGCAGGCGCGGTCGGTCCGCCGGGCCGATGACCTCTTCCAGCGGGGACGCTACACCGAAGCGGTCATGGCCTGCATCGAGATCGCCCGCAAGGATCCGCTGGCGCCGGGGCTCGCAGACCTGCAGCGCCGCCTGCTCGACCGGCTCAACGAGATGCGCCGCGACTCGATCGCCGCGCGCGACCTCGCCTCGCGCGAGGCGATGACCCTCGACGCCCGGCGCCACGGCCTCCTCCCCGAGACCTATGGCACAACGCGCCACGTGATCGGCGACACCTCGGTCCACGCCTCGGCCCGCTCCAGGATGCAGCGGGTCCTCGACGCCGAGGTCTCCATGCATCTGGAGAACGTCGGTCTCGCCGAGATCATCGCCCAGCTCGGCGCCGCGACCAACGTCAACATCGTCGCCGACGGCGCCATCTCCGACAAGACCCTGACCGTCCACGCCGAGAACACGCCGCTGCGCGAGCTGCTCGAGTTCGTCGGCCGCAACCTGGAGGTCACCTTCAGCGTCGGCGAGAGCCTCATCTGGGCGACGCCGCGCGAGCCGACCGACAGCGCGCTTCCCCTCGAGACCCGCATCTACCGCCTGCGCAAGGGGCTCGCCGGCGGCGAAGTGCCCGGCGGCGCCGCCCTGGGGGAGAACGCCAACGAGGCCAAGGGCGAGCCGAACATGATCGAGGCGATCACCCGCTTCGTGCCGCAGCCCGACGGTTCGGATCTCTTCTTCGACCCGCGCGCCCACATCCTGCTGGTCAAGAACACCAAGGAGAACCTCGCCGCCACCGACGCCGTCGTCAACGCCATGGACGTCCGCCCGCTCCAGGTGCTGATCGAGGCCCGCTTCGTCTCGACCACGGTCAAGGACCTCAACGACCTTGGTATCGACTGGCTCTTCGGCCGCCCGCTGGGGGACGGGTTTGACAACACCCTCACCCTCAACGACGGCGGCGCCAATACGGCGCCCGACGTCCCCCTTGCCGGCAACAACATCATTGCCTCGACGATCGGTGCCGCCGGCTTCGGCGGCGGCTACTTTGGCGTGCTCGACGACATCCGCCTGCGCGCCGTGGTCAACGCCCTCGAATCGTCGGGACAGGGACGGACCCTCACCGTGCCGCGGCTGGCCACGGTCAACAACAAGACGGCCTTCATCCGCATCGGCGAGGATTTCCGCTACTACGAGGACTACGAGCTCGAAGAGGTGGTCGCCGACAGCTCGAGCGAGAACACCACCTACGTCTCGCAGGCGGTGCCCGAGGGCGACGCCACGGTCGAGGAGCTCGGCTACGAGCTGAAGGTCACCCCCAGCGTCGGCGCCGACCTCTCCACCATCAATCTGGTCCTCATCCCCAAGATCAGCGACGTCGAGGACCGCGCCGCCTGGGTTGACGCCTACCGGCCGAGCGAGCAGGGCACGACCGAGAACTTCAGCCTCATGGGCAAGCTGCCGATCTTCAAGCGCAAGGAGCTGGAGACCGAGATCGTCGTCCGCAGCGGCGAGACGGTCGTCCTCGGCGGACTGGTCAACTCGTCGCAGACCGAGGAGAAGAGCGGCGTCCCCTGGTTCGCCCGCCTCCCCTATCTGGGGCATCTCTTCGGCTCCACCTCCAAGAACGACACCGCCGAAAACCTGATCATCTTCGTCACCGCGACGCTGCTCACCGACATGGGCGAGGACCTGATCCCGCTGAACCCGCGGACCGTCCCCGGAACCGAGACACCGCCGGCGCAAATCCGCGCCGACCTCGGCATCGAGGACCGTCCCCCCGAACCGCCCCCGGCCGCCCCCGAAGCGGCGGC
>CAYVKQ010000038.1:0-4540 GCA_964451945.1 uncultured Lentisphaerales bacterium | reverse complement strand
TCGGCATCGAGGACCGTCCCCCCGAACCGCCCCCGGCCGCCCCCGAAGCGGCGGCAGCCCCCTGATTTCAACAGAGTCGATAATATCGACAATATCGATATTATCGACTCTCGGCAAAAACCTATGCCACGCACCAAACAACTCGTCGGACTCGACATCGGCACCCGCACCGTGCGGGCGGCCTGGGTCTGCGTGCGCGACCGCAGGCCGGCGGTCGTCCGCACCGAGCAGCTCGCCCTGCCGCCCGACGCCCAGGACCCCGCCGGGATCATCCGCGCCTGGGTCGCCAAGTGCGGCCTGTCGCGGCAGTTCTGCGCCATCGCCCTGCCGGGCGGCAACACGATCTTCCAGCCGGGGAAGATCGCGCACAAGGATCCGCGCGCGCCGCGCCAGGTCGCGGCGATGGAACTCGCCGCCTTCAACGACATGGCGGGCGACACGATGACCTTCGACATCGCCGACTACGCCGTTGCCGCCGACCCGGACAACCGCTACTACCTGATGGCCATGGCGCGGCCGTCGGCGATCGCGCGGGCGTTGCAGGTCGCCGCGCAGGTCGGGGTCCGCCCGGCTGACCTCGTCCCCGCGCCGATCGCGCTGTTCAACCGGCTCGAGGCGTTTGCCGGCGACCACGCCGCGCCCACGCTCTACATCGATATCGGCCACAACCAGACCGAGCTCGTGGCGGGGCTGCCGGAGGGGGCGCTTTTCGCCCGTTCCGTCCCGATCGGCGGCAAGACCTTCACCGACGTCCTCGCCCAGGCGGCCGGGCTCACGCCGCACCAGGCCGAGGTGCGCAAGCACGCCGACGGCCTGACCGGCGAGACGGCGGCGCTGCTCAAGCCCGCCGCCGACCGCTGGCTCTCGCAGGTCTCCTCCTGCCTCAGCGTCTACCGCAGCGCTTTTCCGGCGGCCGCCCTGGCCCCGGCCCGCATCGTCCTCGCCGGCGGCGGCGCGGCGCTGGCGGGCCTTGGCGAGGCCGTCGCCGAACGTTTCAAGCTGCCGGTGGCCGCGGCCGCGGAGCTGCCGGGGTTTGCCGGCGACGACGCCGGGCGCGCCTCCGCCGGCGGCTTCAGCCTCGCCATCGGCCTCGCCGTCTCGGCGCTCGAGCTGGGGCCGGCGCGCCTCTCGCTTCTTCCCGCCCACCTCCGCGACGAAGTGGTCTTCCGCGACAAGAAACCCTACTGGATCGCCGCCGCCGTCTGCGGCGCGCTGGCGCTGGTGGTGTTCACGGTTAGCGGGCTGCGCGCGATGAAGCGCGAGGACCGCATCCTGCAGGAGGAGCGCGAACGCCTGCGGGCGCGCGAGCAGATCGACAAGCAGATCACCGCCATCCGCGCCCGCGGCGACGCCCTGCGCGAACGCGCGCGGCGGGTGCAGGACCTGCTCGGCAACGCCCCCCTCGCCCGCGAGGCGCTCACCCTCGTCGCCAACAGCATGGGACCCGACGACTGGGTGACCCTCTTCTGCGACGAGTCGAGCTACACGCCGCAGGCCGGGGAAGCCGGCGCCAAACCGGCCGCCGCCGCCAAGCCGGCGCCGGCCTCGCCGCGCCCGGGGGCGATCGTGATTGCGCCGCCCAAGGCCAAAAAGGAAAAACCGGCCGCGGCCAAGAAGGCCGCCGCCGCGCCCGCGCTGCCGCCCCGCGCCGCGACCCAGACCTTCATCATCGAGGGCTACACCGCCGATCCAAGCTGGGACTCGGTCAAAAAGATCATCGACCGCCTCCGCTCCTCGCCGCTGGCCGCCGCCGTCGACCTCCGCGCCGACGACCGCGTCCTGCCGCCCGCGGGATTTTCCGACGCCGCCGGCCCCGCAACCCTTCCCGTGTTCCGGCGGTTCGTCGTCTCGCTGGAGGTCAAGCGCCCATGATCCGACGCATCCACATCTCCGAACGGCAGCAGGTCGCGCTGATCCTCTTCGTCGCGCTGCTCGGCGTCGCCCTTGTCTGGTTTCTGCTGCTGCGGCCGCAGATGCGGGTCCGCGACGAGAACGAGCAGATCCGCCAGCAACTGGCCAGCAGCCGCTACGCCAACCTGAGCATGGAGAGCCTCAAGGAGGTCGCCGAGCTCGAGACCCAGGCCGAGAAGCGGCTGCAGGAGGAGTGGCGGGCGTCGCGCGCGCGGCTGGGGACCTTCTCCAACCAGGACACGCTGCGCAAGGCCGACGTCGCCCGCATCGACTACAAGGTCGAGCTCTTCAACACGCGGCAGCGCCTTCTCGAGAAATCGAAGAACCTCGAGATCCCGCTGCTGCCGGTCGACCTCGGCCTCGACGAGCAGCTCATGACCAACGACCAGGTCCGCGACCGCATGCTGCAGCTCAAGGCGGTCGACCACCTCGCCGACCTCGCCCTCGACAACCGCATCCAGCAGCTGGTCTCGATCACGCCGCTCGCCTCGGTCGAACACGCCGGCCCCGACGGAAAAACGGTCTTCACCGAGTACCCGGTGCGCGTCGTGTTCGACGCCGACTTCGTCAACCTCTACCAGCTCTTCCAGTCGGTCTTCGAGGAGAACCGCCTCTTCGTCTTCCACGCCGTCCGCGTGGTGTCGGGGCCCAGCGTCGCGTCGCGCCTGCGCGTCCAGGCGGTCCTGAGCGCGCTGGTGTTCGAGTGAGGATGCTATGGAAAAACTCTGGCAATATCTGATGCAGGCCAACGCCAAGGCGTTGTTCGTGGCCGCGCTGGCGGTGCTGCTCGGCGTCGCGGCGTGGCGGGGGTGGGTCGAGTTCACCGCCGAGACCCACCCGGCGCCCGAGGAGCAGGCGACCGGCCGCGCGGAGTTCAAGCCCGGCAGGGAGCTGGGTCTGATCGATTTCGCGACCAACCAGCTCGCCTGGGCCGGCGCGCCGCCCGGGAGTCCCTTCCTCCCCACGCTCGAAGCGCTGGCGGCCGACCCCGGGGCGGCCGCCGCCATGCGGGAGCGCCGGGGTCGGGGCGGCCGGGAGGACGCGACACCCGGCGGGGCCGTGAAGGACCCCTTCGCCCACCTGCGCGGCGGCCGCACCCTGCCGGGCGGTGGGAGCGCGAAGCCGGGGCCCGATCCCGCCATTCCCCGCCTCACCTACAAGGGTTTTTTCAAAGGCCCCGACGGCAACGGCGCCGCGCTGTTCCACGATTCGTCGCTCGATGCCGCGAGCTTCAAGGCGCCCGGTGCCGACCTTCACGGCGCCACCCTGCTTGAAGCCGATCTCCGCCACGCCAGAATCCGCCTCGCCGGCGGCGATGAGGTCGATCTGGCCCTGAACGAAAGTGTCGACCTGAAACCGGAGCCGGCCGCCCCATGAGCCAACCCACTTCCAACCCCGCCGCGCCCGAGACCGCGCCGATGCCCGCCGCCGACCTCCGTTTCTACGATCCGGGGATGGTGATCGAGCTGGCCGAGCGGCTGATCCGCGACGGCCTGCTCACCGAGACCCAGCTCGGCGAGATGCAGGGGCGCGCCTCGCTCACCGGCAAGAGCCTCGACACCCTGTTGTTCGAGGAGTCGGCCGTCGACGAGAAGACGATCCTGACCCTCTTCTCCGGGCTGAGCGGCATCCCCATCAAGAACATCGCCGAGTTCAAGATCGAGCCCGAGGCGGTGGAGAAGGTCCCCGCCAAGATCGCCCTGCGCCACCGCATCGTGCCGCTCACGCTACACGGCGGCATCCTCACCGTCGCCGTCAGCCGCGTCCCTTCGCTGACCACCGTCGACGGCCTGCGGATGGTCCTCGACACCGCGCTCGACTGGAACCTGGTCCCCGACGCCGACGTCGCCCGTTCGCTGACCCACTTCTACGGCCTCGGCGCCGAGACGATCGACCAGCTCATCGCCGAAGCGGACGACACCGATGCCGACGAGGACGACGAGGATATCGCCGCCCGCACCGAAGAAACGGGCATGGTGCGGTTCATCAACCTCATCATCGCCGAGGCGATCCGCATGGATGTCACCGACATCCACATCGAGCCGTTCGAGCATTCGCTGCGCCTGCGCTACCGCATCGACGGCATCCTGCAGGAGATCCCGCTGCCCAAGGGGGTCGAACGCCTCAAGCGCTCCGTGTCGTCGGCGGTCAAGATCATGGCCGCGGCCGACATCGCCGAACGCCGCAAGCCCCACGACGGCCGCATCAAGGTCCGCTTCGGCGCCAACGACTACGACCTGCGCGTCTCGGTCCTCCCCACCGGCTGGGGCGAGACCTGCTGTCTGCGCATCCTCAACCGCGGCTCGACCACGGTCGATCTCGACAAGCTCGGCCTCTCGCCGAACCAGCTCCCCAAGATCGCCAAGCTCACCGACCTGCCGCACGGCGTGATCCTGATGACCGGCCCGACCGGCAGCGGCAAGACGACCACGCTCTACGCCCTCCTGTCGCGCATCAACACCGCCGGCGTCAAGATCATCACGGTCGAGGATCCGGTCGAATACCAGATGGGCGGCATCAGCCAGGTGCAGGTCAACAGCAAGATCGACCTCACCTTCGCCACGGTCCTGCGCTCGATCCTGCGCCACGACCCCGACGTGATCCTGATCGGCGAAATCCGCGACTCCGA